>NZ_JBFUIX010000056.1:0-46842 GCF_056401635.1 Paenibacillus sp. P4_E11
CCTGCGGCGGCCGCGGGCAGCAGCGCCGCCAGCGCTGCCGCGTACGCGGCCTCGCGCGCCTCGAGCGCCTGCAGGCGGCGGTACGCGCCTAGCCGCGCTTCGAGCGCGGTCAGGCGCGCCGTCAGCGCAGCAGCGCTCTCGCGCGCGATGGCGGCTGCGCGCTCGCCGAGCTCTTCGGCGAGCGCGAACGCCTCGCGCCGGAAGAGCATCTTCGCGTCTGCAGCGAGCTGACGCGTATAATTGAGCGTGTACTCGCCGCTAGTCGTGGCTCCACTCTGCACCTGAGCGGCGAGCCATTCGGCTCCCACATCGTGAGCTACCCGCTCGAACCGCGCATCGATGTCAGCGGCAGTAAATAGTTCTCCTGCGGCCTGCTCCGATTCGCGGATCAGCATTTGCCGCAAATGCCAGATTACATGCGACTGTACCTGTGCCGAGAAATCAGTAGCGAATGCTTCCAGTCTTTGTTCGATTTCCTTCGCCGTTGCAGCCGCACGTGAGAAAAAGCCGACCTTGAACCCTGGCTTCCGACTCTCTAAATAATGATGAGCCAAATCCCGCGTACCAGCAGGTGTAATCGTAGCATTGTCCAGCAATTGTATAATGTCCTTCTTCAACTGCGGTACGTAAGCATCCATTAGCTGACGAGTCGACACTAGTCCCATATCCAGTTCTGTCACCTGAGCGAGTAACTCAGGCAGTTCATCCTCATCCACGGCAGCACGAGCTTCGTTTTTCTCCGGTTCACTGCGCTCCTGGATCCAAGTCGTATGCTCTCCAGTCAGATGCCGTGCAGATTGAACAACACTCCGCGTCCGCAGCATATCGGATAAGCCCGTTAATTCCGTGACGACGCGTTCCAGCTTACTCCACTCGTTCAGCGGGTGGTCAGCCACCTTAACGGACGTATACAAGATCCCGTCCGGCTCGATATGCCAATTGTTGAACGCTTGACGGACACTTTCGCGATACGTTTCGAATGTCAATTCCTGTTCACGATGCTTATCGATCTGATTGACGATTAGATAAAGCGGCTTGCCCCATTCCTTAAGCCGCTTGCAGAAGGCGAAGTTCACTTCCGACTGCACGTGATTGTAGTCCATCACATAGAACACGACATCCGCCAAGTGAAGCGCAGATTCAGTCGCCATCATATGTGCCGAATCCGTCGAATCGATACCAGGTGTATCAAGCAGGGCTGCTTTGCCGTCTAACAGCGGAATCGGGTAACGAATTTCGATAGAAGCAATTTCATTTCCATTACGGCAATACTCGTCCAAGGACTCTAAGGGCACTTCAACCGACTCTAGCGACTCAACCGCCAACTTGACATTTCCGTCTGTACTATCGACCGTACTCCATCCAGCATGGCTTACAACCGGAACTACAGTAGCACCTGGCTGCCCGCTGCGGATCGTCACCACATTCGCACTAGTCGGAATCGGACTGGAAGGAAGCAGCGGGTGTCCGCACAGCTTGTTAATCAAGCTTGATTTGCCAGCCGAGAAATGTCCGCAGAACGCGATCCTTAATAATGGATCTCCGGCTAACTCCGCCAGTTCCGCCATCTTCCCGGCATTCGTGTAATCTCCTTCCTGTACCATTCGTTGTTTAATGGCCGAGACCGCCTCGGCAGCGGCTGTCTCCCGGAAGTGATGCAATGCATTCATGATTCATTCTCCCCATATGCAATCCCCGAAAGGGAAGATTGCCTTCGATGATGGTTCCCTGTTAGTAAACAAAGAAAAAAACCGAATTTCTCCGGTTTCTAGTGTACCACACTTTCATTTTCAGGTATAAAAATTTCGAACACTTCGCCATGCTGCAAAATCGTGATGTTACGGTCGCGGTGCTTCATCACCACTACATCAGGTTTCGTTCTCATCCGGTCCAAGTAATTTTCCGGTACGTCCCCAGACTCGAATATCGTTACGCCCTCCACTTCCGCCTCTTCATCTACCCCAAGCGGTGTGTTGATGACTTTCTCGAATATATCGGAGAATACTTCAAAATCATTCGTATATACTGCAATACATTTCATGTTAATCCTTCCTTTCTCTCTCGTTCTCATTCCTTAGATTTCCTTTTTTCGTCGTTTTCATACGTCTCTTGCCCTCTAAACAAACATCTTGTAGCGGACATTCCTCACATTGAGGGTTTTGAGCCTTGCAATGATACCTTCCGAAGAAAATTAAACGGTGGTGGGTTTGTGTCCATTCCTCCCGAGGCACTTTCTTCATCAGCTTCAGTTCCACTTGAAGTACCGAGTCATCCGGATCTGCAAGTCCAAGTCGTTTCGAGACACGATCCACATGAGTGTCCACGGCGATCGCAGGCACACCGAAGGCATTGGACATGACTACATTAGCCGTCTTACGACCTACCCCAGGCAGCTCCACAAGCTGTTCATACCGTTCTGGAATTTGACTATCGTAGCGATCGATCAGAATCAAGCACAGGTTCTGGATGTTCTTCGCCTTGTTGCGGAACAACCCGATCCGGCGAATATCCTGTTCCAGCTCTTCCAACGGAACCGAGACATAATCGGCTGGAGATTTATACTTTTGAAATAAAGAAGCGGTCACTTTGTTTACCGTTTCGTCTGTGCACTGAGCAGAGAGCAACACCGCTATCGTCAATTCGAAGGGATTCGAGTGATGGAGCTCGCAATGGGCTTGCGGGAACATACTGGTCACCGTATCCAGAATATGACGTACTTTCTTGGCGGTCATCGATGGAATCCCCTCTTTTCTCACTGTGATAAAGTTTAAAGGAAGTAGACGAGCGGTTCAAGTACAAATCCCGATAAATTTCGACATTTTTGCGAAAAAAAACGTCGGCATGCTGAATGCATGCCAACGTTAGATGCAAAAGCGAGCTTTTATTTGGAAACCTCTACGATTTTTTCGCCCAAGAAATATACCTGAACGGTATCATTGTCCAGCAGGAAGCTTGGACTTAACGCCGTTGTGCCTTGATGCACATAAGCATTATCATGCAAGACGAAAATATAAGGCTCGGTTAACGTACTGCGTTTGAATGATAATTCCTTCGTTGTCGAATTGTAGGCGGACACGACTTTGGTTTGCCCCGACAAAACAGCAATCGTCGTTTTTCCCTTGGAGTCTGTAACGAGTTGAACTCGATCATTCACCTTCAGTGAATCCAGCGTCGTATAGATCCCAGAACCACTCTTAACAGTGAAGTTGCTACCGACTTCAATTACACGAGTAGTATTGGAGAAGTCTACTACTGTGACTTTCCCCTGAGCAGTGTCCACAGCTGTTACTTTACCACGAGTCGGATCCAGCAAGCGGATTGACTCTAACGTACGGCCAATAAAGTTGAACTCTACCCACTCATCCAGCGGAATGTCTGCAACCGTAATCGCGATCTGTCCATTGCGGACAATCGGAATCGAGTTCAAATAATATTCCACTGGAGCAGCATCAGATTCCCGGACCGTAATCTTCTGATTGGCATAGTCTTTGGACACGGTCTGCATGATAACCGCTGAGCGTACCTGGATTTGCGCGATCTGATCCTGCGTGGCATTGAACCCAACCCGCACGGAATCTCCTGGCTTCACATCGGCAATCGTGCTTGAAGTTCCTTTACCCATGATTTCTACATACGGATTCATGTACTTGTATGTGTAGATCAAGTTGTTCGGCGTTCTGAGCGTGAGCTCTCCGGAAACCGTATTGATCTGGGCAACCGTTCCCTCGAGACGTGATGTAATTTGAATAGAAGTGAGATTGTTGTCCGATACGGTCATGTTGACTTTCTTACCTTTTACAAACATCGTAGCGAAATTATCCATTGTTACATCCAGATTGTCATAGGTCATCTTGACCTTAGACGAAATTAGATATACCGCGAATTTCCCTAACTCGTCCTTAACGGTCAATAGCTTCTCCGTTGGTTCATAGCTGACGATCGTAGCCATGGAATAGTTTTGCACGGTGCTACTGGTAACCGTAATCCTATCGACCACGTTTCCGTTAATCTCGACCTTCACATCATCGCCCACATTCAGATCCTTAACAGTAGCGTATGGGTTCGCATTGATGACGACTTTCGTGTTGCTTGACAACGAATAGGCCGACAACCCGGTACCGCCTGTCTTCTGCAGGTTGATGATCATCTGATCCAGATTAATCAGCTTAATCTTCCCTTGATCGCGTAATTCCACGAGTTGTTTAACTACAGTAACCGCGTTCGCCTTGCTGTTCTTCACTTCAATTCGAATCGTATCTCCTGCATACAACTCAGCAGGATCGAACGGCTTATCGCCAAGCTTAATCGTGGTTAGAGCGGATACCGGATAAGTCTCTTCCAGACCTGTCACAGCTTCTTTCACCTTAATCTCTTGTGCTTGCAGATCGAGAGACACGAATGTCCCGTTAACGGTCTTGTTCACCGGCACTTGCTTCACAAGAATTTGAGATATTTTGGATGATGGAATAAGTGCGTTCTTCTTTAGTTCAAGTATGGAATCTTGCAGCAGGCTCCCGAGGCTAACGCCTCCGCCGTTTTTATCCAGGATGCTAACATTGGAGGCAAGCGAATATGTACTCTCCATCCCATCAACCAATACGGTAGCGGTTAGTGCATTCATATCTACCGATACTAACGTGCCTGTAATCGTCATCAGCTGAGGCTGATCGTTCAATACATCGGCATAGTACCCGACATTATTATCCACGACCACATACACTTCCGAATACAGCTTCACATCACCAGCCGACAATCGACGCGCGTCATCTCCAGGACTGAATACCGAAGCAGTCGGATACATCTGAATTTGTCTCGTTTTACCGTCTTTGTCTTGTAGCGTCCATTGATTGCCGTCGTTTTGCGTAATGAATCCTGTGTAGCCTTTCACGGAACGCTGCTCCATATATGGCTCCGCACGGCTCAAGAACGTCGCCATTTGGGCGCGTGTAACACTTCCGGTTGGACGAAACGTGTTGTCTTCGAACCCGTTCACCAGCTTGAGGGAGACGGCTGCGTTAATATAGCCCACTACATTAGATGATATTTTGGAAGAGTCTGCGAAAGAGCTTGGTCCAGTTGAAGACGTCGCCAGATCTTGCTTGCCGATCGCACGGATAATCATCTTCGCTACCCATTCACGGGATGCACTGCGGCTTCCCCACTTGGTTAACGACGACGTCTCTTCATTCATCGCGATCAAGCCTTTCTCAATAGCCAATGCGATATAAGGCTTCGCATCTTCGCGCACTTCAGCGAACGGAAGCGTAATCGTGGCCTTGTTGTTCAACGCCTCTGATTCCAGTCCCATCATGCGAATCGCCATAATGAGCACGTCTTGTTGGCTGACCTCATTCTCCGGCTTATACCCGGTGTCTTCCCCTTGAACGACACTTAATGCGGCCAACTTAAGAATATGCTTGGAAGCCCAGTGCGACGTAGCCACGTCGGGAAAGGATAGCTTGATGTTGGAAGGTGTCTTCTGGCCATTCGTTACAGAAGTTGTAGATCCCCCGCTACCGGTTGTGGGTGCCGTCTCCGCGTAAGCGGTTGAGGCAAGTACCATCGTTGAAATAATAGATCCGGTCACAATCTGTTTCATTTTGCGATTCATATTGGTCATTCCGTGCTCTCCTCTTACAAGATTATCGTTTGATCGGATGCGGGACATCCATATGGCCCATTAACGATTCCGTCTTCTTCCCGTCAACAAGCAGTTCGATTGTCGTCACTTCGCTGAATTGAAAGATCGCCTTCTTGAACGCATCCAGCAGTAAAGCCTCACCCGGCGCCCCGAGTCTACCTTGATCTGAAATCGTCATATTAACCGTTAGTAGTCCGGATTGAAGCTCTGCCGATTGAATCGTAATGGCATTAAATAAAGGTATAACCGATGCATCCGGTACAGTTTTCAGCTTCTGGAGTGTCTTCTTGTATTTGTCCGAATCGGCATCATAAGTAATCGAACTTTCCTTCTCAACCAGCTTCGATAACTCGGTGTCAGCATAGTAGGTTTTGATCTTGGTTTCCTTGGATGTGGAAGCCGGCTGTACCGGTTGCGTAGCTGCGGGAGTCGCAGCAGGCGCCGCTGGAACTTTGGCAGGTGTCGGTTTGGAACCGCATCCCGTTGCGCTAATGGCTAGCAGCAACAGTGCAGGAATCGCGGTCCTTCGAATCGTAGGCTTAAACATCAGCTTCACTCCTAAAAACTTTTTTGAAATACTCCTGTTCACGAGCTGATTAAATATTCCTTGATCGACGCCACAATTGCGGCAGCAGTGCGCTCTTGGAATTCGTTCGAGAACATTTGCGCTTCATCATTTTTATTCGACAGGTATCCTAATTCGAGCAATACCGCAGGCATTGTCGTCTCCCGAATTACTTTCAGGTTGCCATTTCTAACACGACGGTCAGGAAGTCCACTAGCGGCAACTAACTTACTGTGAATTAGATTGGCGAACGTAATACTATCAGGTCGATTGTAATAGGTTTCTATACCACTAACCGCAGCATTCTCGAAAAAATTCCCATGGATCGAAACAAATAAGCTTGCGTTAAGCCTGTTAGCTAAATCTACTCTATCCTGCAGGGTTGGGTATGTGTCATCCGTGCGAGTTTCAATCACTTCGATATCTGGTATCTTCTTCAAGAGTGCGATTACCTTGGCCTCCATCGCCAGGTTAAAATCTTTCTCGAGTCGTGCATTGAGCGATTTCGTTCCCGGGTCCGTTCCACCATGTCCTGCATCGATGACCACTTTTAACTGTTTGGTGATCGGCTGAATCCGTATCGTATTCGTCGCCTTGTCTTCCGTAAGCTTGTAATCGGATTTCTGGCTTAAATCCACTACGATTCTCGTTACCATGGGCTTGTCATTATTTTGCGCGTAACGAATTTTGGTAATCTTCGGATGCTTGACTGCGAACTCTCCACCCTTAGGGGAAATAGCGGCAAGCGGAGAACCAGCAAGCGTAACACCGGGCAAATCAATCGCAATCCGATCCGGTCCAGACAGGACCAACATCTTGGGAGATACACTCCCCGTAGTCTGGATAATCACCTCGTCTCCGACAAGCTCTAACTTGGATAGCGTTACATTAGTAGGGTCCTTATCGACCGAACCAGTCGGCTTATCCTTGCCTGAGCTTCCCGCTCCACTAGACGAAGCTTCGCCACTCCCGGATGAACCTTTCCCATCCGTTCCCGACGGATCAGGCTTACCAGTTCCTGTCGGTGTTCCAGTACCCGGCTTGGATCCATTAGAGTTACCGCCCGCGCCATTGTCTGAGGCTCCTGTACCTGTTGTGGTCGATTCATCTTGTTGCTTGTTGAGCGATACTGTTCTTGTTGCATCGTCATAGCTAACCTTGAGCCCGAACGATTCGGAAAAGAAGCGAACCGGTACAATCGTATTTCCGTTCACATTCTCCGGCGGAGCGTCCAATTTCATCGACACGCCATTCAAACTGACAACAGTATTGCCGATCTGCAGCTCAATGGCCGTCTTCCCGTGTTCCACTTTAATTCGCTGTCCTTCAGGTAACCAGCTTACTTGTGCCCCTACTTCCTCCAAAATAATTCGCAGCGGCACAATTGCACTATCATTTACAATTTTCGGTGCGACTTCCGGGTTTAGCTTCTTCCCGTTCAAAACTAATTGAACAGCGGCAGGTGCGGCCTCTGTCTGTACGGGGATGAGCAGGACAGCCAACATGAACAGCAAGAGCGGCAGTAACGCTTTCCAGTACTTCATCGTTCACCTCTAGCAATCTATCGATTTTTGCCTGCACCCTGCGAGGTCTAACTGGCAGCATCCACTATATTCTATCAAATTCCGCTGCCAAAAGACACTATCTGTGCAAAGCAGACAATCCATTAGACGCCATATTATGGGTGAAAGTTGCGAAATCTAACAAAAAACTCTATCATTTTCGGAAATTCGAAAAGATAGAGTCACTTTGTAACATATAAGCTCATCTCAGGGCGATTATCGATGATTTGCAACGATTTGGCCCATGACTCGGCTCGTCCGTGCAGCCGTTAATCCAGTACTGGCACATCGGCCAAGCCCGAGCAAATCATCGACGATCGTTTGGATAAGCGGCTGCTGAATATGCTGTGGCGGATCGAAATGGAAAGATACGGTGTTGTGCACAGTCGTCAGGAGTACGGGCTCATGTCCGAACGTCGAGAATGTCAATTTGCCTGTTGAGCCGACTATTTCATTGACGTCCTTGTTCTCATAGCCACAGAAACACCACGTCCCCGTCCCTTGCACCCCAGTCTCGAATTCATAAGCGGCCGAGACGGTATCTTCGGCAACGTATGCTCCTCCAAGATTACCCGCACGACCAGAAGCATAACGAATAGGTCCCAATAGAAAATCCAATACGTCCAGGGTATGGCTCGCCAGATCGAAGAAATACCCTCCTCCGGAAATACTCGGATTCAGCCGCCAAGGAAGCTGTTCCCCGCTCTCGGTCAGCCGCTTCGTCTGCGTCGTGTGCACATAGCGAACGTGCCCGATCTCACCTTGTTCGATTAACTGCTTGATGTGCAAAAACCGGGGTAATGCCCGTCTATAGTACGCCACGAATAAGGGTACCTCAGCCACTTGGCACGCTGTGATCATCTGCTCGCACTCCGCAAAGTTCAACGCCATTGGCTTCTCTACATATACAGGCTTTCCTGCGGCAGCTGCCGCTAACACATACGACATATGGCTATCCGGTGGTGTAGCGATGTAGATGGCATCAACCTCCGGATCGGCGATTAGATCTGCCGCCTGATCATACCATCTCGACACTTGATGGCGTCTGGCGTAATCCTCGACTAACTCACTATTGCGGCGCATTACCGCTACAAGCTCGGACTGGTTGGCACGTTGAAACCCTGGTCCGCTCTTAACCTCCGTTACATTGCCGCATCCAATGATGCCCCATCTTACTTTATCCATCCGCAGCCACTCCCTTCACATCATTCGCATACCACCCACACTTGCAGGTAACGCTATAGGCTGATCTTATAAAAATAACGCTTGCGGCATAAGCACGCAAGCGTCATGTTCAACCCGGGAGATTTCTTATCGAAGGACAAGCCGTTCCTTTTGTTTCGCTTCATAAGCGGATATGGCATCCTCATGTTTCAGGGTTAGACCAATATCGTCCAAACCTTGAAGGAGGAATTGACGGCGGTGTTCGTCCAAGTCGAACGAGATTACGAGCCCCAGTCCATCTGTAAGCTTTTTCTCTTCCAGATCAACAGAAAGCTTGTAGCCCTCATTAGCAGCTGTGCGTTGGAACAAATCTTCCACTTGCTCTTCGGAAAGCTTGATTGGAAGAATACCATTCTTGAAGCAGTTGTTGTAGAAAATGTCGGCAAACGAAGGGGCGATCACCACTTGGAAGCCGTAATCCTGAATCGCCCACGGAGCATGCTCACGTGACGAGCCACACCCGAAGTTAACACGGGAAATGAGCACGGAAGCGCCTTGATAGCGCGGCTTATTCAGTTCAAAGTTAGGATTGACGTTGCCTTGCTCATCGAATCTCCATTCGAAGAACAAGAACTGGCCGAAGCCCGTCCGTTCAATCCGCTTCAGAAATTGCTTAGGAATGATGGCGTCTGTATCCACGTTCACACGGTCAACCGGACCGACGATGCCAGTATGTTTCTTGAATGCTTCCACGTTTACGTTCTCCTCTCGACCGTTCGTTTACACGCCGGCTTCTACTTTGAATTTCCAGTCACGTACATCGACGAAACGACCTTCGATCGCTGCGGCAGCAGCCATCGCCGGGGACACCAGGTGCGTACGACCGCCGCGGCCTTGACGGCCTTCGAAGTTCCGGTTCGATGTTGAAGCGCAACGCTCGCCTGGGCTCAGAACGTCTGGGTTCATCGCAAGACACATACTGCAACCTGCATCACGCCATTCGAATCCAGCTTCGGAGAATATAACGTCCAGACCTTCCTTCTCAGCCTGAAGCTTCACTCGTCCGGAACCCGGAACGACAATCGCATTCACATGAGAAGATACTTTGTAACCTTTAGCTACTGCTGCGGCCGCACGCAAATCTTCGATCCGGCCGTTCGTGCAAGAGCCGATAAACACACGATCCACTTTCAACTCCGTCATAGGAGTCCCAGGAATCAAGCCCATATATTCTACCGCTTTCTCAGCGGCCTTGCGTTCGTTCTCAGTCGGGAACTCGCTTGGTACCGGCACCTTAGCCGTTACGTCTGTTCCCATGCCAGGACTAGTTCCCCATGTAACCTGAGGAATAAGGGAATCGGCATCGAATTCGACAACCCAGTCGTACGCAGCTCCATCGTCTGTTACAAGCTTCTTCCACTCGTCTACAGCACGATCGAACGCCTCGCCTTGCGGTACATAATCACGTCCGCGCAAGTATTCGAAAGTAGTCTCATCCGGAGCAATCAAGCCAGCTCTAGCTCCGCCTTCGATGGACATGTTGCATACTGTCATGCGCTCTTCCATCGTTAGATCGCGGATCGCTTGACCGGTATACTCAATAACGTAACCGGTAGCGAAGTCTGTACCGTATTTGCCAATGATACCGAGAATCAAGTCTTTTGCAGTGATCCCTGGTTTCAAGCCACCCAGTACTCGAACTTCTAGCGTCTTGGCCTTAGACTGCTGCAAGCATTGGGTCGCGAGCACATGTTCCACTTCACTCGTACCGATCCCGAACGCTAACGCGCCGAACGCACCATGAGTCGAAGTATGGCTGTCGCCGCAGACGATCGTTTTGCCTGGGTGCGTCAAGCCCACTTCTGGGCCCATAACGTGCACAACGCCTTGATCCACATGATCCAGGTCGAATAGCATAACGCCGAAGTCTTTACAGTTTTGCGACAATGTGTCAATCTGCTGCTTGGAGATCGGGTCCTTAATGTTGAAGCGGTCTTTCGTTGGCACGTTGTGGTCCATCGTAGCGAACGTAAGCTCTGGACGGCGCACCTTGCGGCCAGTCAGACGAAGTCCTTCAAACGCTTGTGGAGAAGTTACCTCGTGTACCAAATGAAGATCAATGTACAAAATGCTCGGCTTGCCTGTTTCTTCTTGAATCACATGATTTTCCCAAATTTTCTCAAACATCGTTTTCTTTGCCATGTTCTCACCTCGTCCGTTCTTTGAATTGATCATAACACTTTACCCTTTAATTGATCCACTATATAATATCTATAAGTGTCATAGGTATTGCCTATAATGCGCCGGTATAAAAGGAGTGCTAACCATGGAATTGCGTCAGTTACAATATGCCATCCAGATCGCAGCAGACAAAAACTTCTCGCGTGCCGCCGAGAAACTGCACATCGCACAACCTTCACTCAGTCAGCAATTGTCGAAGCTAGAAA
Organism: Paenibacillus sp. P4_E11; assembly: GCF_056401635.1. Lineage (NCBI taxonomy): Bacteria > Bacillati > Bacillota > Bacilli > Caryophanales > Paenibacillaceae > Paenibacillus > Paenibacillus sp. P4_E11. Next base: position 11,380 of record NZ_JBFUIX010000056.1, read on the forward strand.
AAGAAATCGGCGTCCTGCTGTTCTACCGCAACACGAACGCAGTCGAGCTGACGCATGCTGGGGCACTCTTCATAGAGAAGGCCCAGAAAGTGATAGATATGATGGAACAGATTAAGCAGGAGATGGACGATATTTCGCACACGCGGAAAGGTCGTCTTACCATTGGCAGTCTTCCTATTACGGGCGCCCACATATTGCCGCTCGTATTACCAGAATTTCAACTGCGTTTTCCGGAAATCGAGATCGTTCTGGTCGAAGACAGCTCTTCCCGCCTGGAGCAATTGACAGCAAACGGACAGACGGATCTCTCCTTATTGTCGCTGCCCCTGCAAGAGGAAGCCCTGTCTTACCAGACACTGATCGAGGAGCAAATATGGCTGGCCATTCCGCCTCAGCACCCGCTTGCAGATCGAAACGATGCGGAAGTGGACATACGACAGCTGGAACATGAGCCATTCATCACCTTGAAGAAAGGGCAGGGCTTTCGTCAAATCACGTTAAATCTGTGCGGACAAGCCGGGTTCACACCTCGGATCGTCTTTGAGAGCAGCAATATTGAGACTGTCCAATCTCTTGTAGCCGCTGGTATGGGCATCGCCTTCATCCCTGCTATGATAGCACGCGGTCACTGGAGTCAAATCACCCCTGCTTATGCCCAATTAACCGGAAATCCTACTAGAACACTTGTCATTTCGCATCGCAAGGGCAGGTACTTGTCCAAGGCAGCCGATGCCTTTATTCATACAATGAAAGATGTGCTGCAAAAGCACGCTTCAGAATCCTACAATCCAACAAAGGTGAGATCTTAGAAATGCACACGTTAACTTTTCTGGGCACTGGTGATTCAATGGGCGTACCTCGGGTATACTGCGATTGCCATGTATGTACGGAAGCACGGGCTACAGGAGTGAACAGACGATTCCGCTCCTCTGCCCTGTTGGACAGCATCAACGGCGGTAAGCTGATGATTGACTGCGGACCGGACTGGCTCGACCAGATGCGCATATTCAACATGCGGAGCTTGGACCATGCATTGATCACTCATGCGCATCACGATCATATCGCAGGACTTCCGGAATGGGCGGATGCCTGCCGCTGGACCCGGCAAAAAGGTACAGTCTATGCACCTGCAGACGTATTCGAAACGATCCGCAAGCAATACCCGTGGTTGGAGCGCCATCTTCGGTTCGTCACCAATGACGAAGGCTGCACGTTCGGGGAATGGACTATTCACCCAACACAAGTATGCCATGGAAGAAACGGACTCTCCTATGCGTACATATTCGAGAAACCGAACTTCCGCTGGGCTTATTGTTCAGATGCCATCTCCTTAACCGCCCAACAAAAAGAGCCGCTGAAGCGGCTTGATCTGCTTGTATTGGGAACAAATTATTACAAAGAGGATGCTGAACGGAGTTCGCGTTCTGTCTATGATATGTGTGAAGCGATCCAGTTAATGGAGGAATTGTTACCGGTTCACGTCTATTTCACTCATTTATCGCATGGAGTTGATCGGAACGAATCATATCCATTGCCGAATAACGTCACGCTCGCGCATCATGGACTTAAGGTCGCATTAACAAGAAGCACCAGAAATGCAAATGGTTCGTAGAGACTAGATCAAGCGCAAAGTTTCATTCTCTGTATCATTTCGTTAACATTATCCTTCTGTCCCGTTGCGTTTGTAGGACTTATATCTGTGGATGATTTCCCTCCAGGCGAAATCTCCGCGATCTAGTGCCATCACAAGCATTTCGGCGGTAGCAATGTTGGTTGCTACGGGTACACATTGAACGTCACAAAGCCTAAGTAATGCAGTCACATCCGGTTCATGAGCGAGTGCGATAAGCGGGTCGCGGAGGAAAATGACCAGATCAATCTCGTTCTGAGCCACAAGCGCTCCAATCTGTTGATCGCCACCCAATGGGCCTGATTTCATACGAAACACATGAAGCCCAGCATCCTCTGTCAGTTTCGTGCCGGTTGAACCTGTAGCGAACACCGTATGCTTCTCGAGGACTCCCTTGTATGCGATGACGAAGTTGACCATTTCCTCTTTCTTGACATCGTGGGCGATTAATGCAACATTCATGATGACCGCTCCCTCCAAATAATCTGATTTTATGTTCGATTTGTTAACATCGACCTATTTATAAAACTAATTATATACGCGAAAACACCACTAATCAATACATTTGCGTTATATTTTCTGACATAAAAGTGCTATATATCAAATTTTCATTAAAAATCTTCGCATTTTCTTTCGATTAGTTCTTTTTGGTGTAAAGTTATCTTACATACATCACATATTACTCCCTCTATCTTCTTTCTCTTGTTCCTTTCTCTATCTAGGCGCTGCGTCTTCCAAGTGGCATCTACTAATACTGGAAAGCTGCAAAAGTGCAAAAGTACAGGATTTTCGCCCTTGCGCATATAGAAAAATACCGGCTTCACGCCAAATGGCGGAAACCGGTACAACTATGTACACCCTATTCTACTTCGCATAACGATCCGGCGATATATCTCGTTTCGTCTTCCATATAATAGTAATACGTGATTAGAACACGTCCATCCGCCAGCTGCACCGCGCTTGTATAGCCGATATCGCTTCCCAAACCGTCATCACGGATTACGCATTCCGTCGCGGTGCCGAGATTGGTGCATTCTGCGTCAAGCACGAGCGCCCGAATACCGAATGGTTCATAGCGGTAGCCGTAATTCAACAACACGCGTCCGTCCGCCAGACGGAGAGCGTTGAATGGACTCGGCGAGTAGAACGGCCACATATGGACCTCACTCCAAGTGTGTCCATCGTCCTCCGACTCAGACGTGAACAGTGGCGCCGCAGATTGCTTTTCTCCCTGCTCTCTGTCCAGTTTCGAGCTGCGGATGAACAGCACCAATTTGCCTGCTTCCGTCTTGTACAAGTTCGGTTCGTGAAAATGATATCGCCCCTCGTAGCCCGGAATAAGTGCCAGACGTTCCCATGTGAGTCCGCGATCTTCTGTTCTTCCCACGACTACATTAAAGGTATCGCCATCTTGTTCGTAGAACGGCGCTAGAATGGATCCATCATCCATTTCCACACTATTTCCTCGAATCACCACGTCGCCAAGGCCTACAAGTGTTGGAGTATCCCATGTCTTCCCCCCGTCGACAGAACGAATCGAGTAGCAGCCAGCCATTTGTCCGATCCAGCGTTCCATGACACGGTGCCAGGTGCCAGCCTTTAATTCCGCAGGAGCATCGTCTTTCTCGTACACCTTCCAGGTGAAATAGGTGACAAATAATGAACCGTCTCGCAACACATTAAGGCAGGGATCCTGCACGCCATGGAAAAAATCGTCCCATATGACCATCGGTTTCGATTCCCATACGATGCCGTCTGTCGACCCGATCGAGACTGCCTTCGAGGAGGCATCCACATGCGTTATCGCTCCGTCATAACCAATCCGGCGATCCGGTGCCTGTCGGAAACCAAGACGGAACGTTCCGTCATGAAKCGGAACTACGGTCGGGAATGAGTTGTAGTGCTCATCCTTGTAGATTTCAACATGTGTTATCGTTTTTACGGCTGCCATAATATATATTCCTCCCTGAATGGACAATCTTGTACGGTTTGTAACCGAGTGGAACCATCGACCGAATCAACCTTTGAGGGATCCGATCATCACGCCCTTAGCGAAATACTTCTGAAGGAATGGATACACGACGACGATCGGAGTGACCGCAGCAATGATCGTTGCAGCTTTAACAGATTGGTTCGTCACTTCGGAAGTAATCTGAATGTATGTACCTGCGCTGGTCGTATCGATTTTGTCCTGCTGAAATATTTTTTGCACGAGCAGTTGCAGGACGAAGTCGTTTTTCTCCCGCAGATAGATCATCGCATCGAACCAAGCGTTCCAATGGGCTACTCCCGACCATAACGCGATCACCGCAATGATCGGCATCGACAGCGGGAAGATAATTCGGAAAGCCACCTGAATCGGATTCGCTCCATCCATCAGGGCCGATTCCTCTAATTCCTTCGGAAAGCCCATCAGAAAGTTGCGCGCCAGAATGATGTACCACGCATTGGCAAGCGTCGGCAAGATGAGCGCCCATATGGAATTGAGCAAGCCCAGATTCTTGATGTTCAAATAAGTAGGGATCAAACCACCGCTGAAAAATATCGTAAACAGAATAAATAACGTTATGAGGTTACGGTACGGCAAATCCTTCCGGGCCAACGAATACGCCGCTGACATTGTGACCAGTACCGTAAGGCTTGCCCCGACGACGGTCCGGAGGATCGTATTACCATAAGCGATGTAGATGATATCGCTGCTGAACAATTGCTTATAGGACATGATGTTCATGCCCTCCGCCCATAGCCGCRACCCCAGCTTGTCGACGTAGGCGGGAGCGGTCAAGGACAACATCAGCAAGTTCCAGAACGGATAAAGGAACAGGAGGGACAGGACTATCATAAGCCCATAATTGAAATAATCGAATGATTTGCTGGCAAAGCTTCTGCGTCTGAGCGTATTCACGAGCCGTCCCCCCTCACCATATTCCGTATTCATTGAAGCGTTTGACAATGTAGTTCGTTCCTATGACCAAAACAAGGGCAACCACGTTCTTAAACAAACCGACTGCCGTGGAGAACCCGTACTTGGTATCAATCAGACCAATGCGATACACATAAGTATCGATAATGTCCGCGACACTGTAGACGGCCGGGTTGTAGAGATTGAAAATTTGATCGAAGCCGGCATTCATGACCCCACCGACATTAAGAATGAACAACACGGTCATGACCGGAATCAGCGATGGAATGGTGATGTATCTTATCTGATGAAAGCGGTTCGCCCCATCGATGGTCGCCGATTCATACTGATCCTGGTTAATGCCGGCAATCGCGGCCAAATAGATGATACTTCCCCAGCCTACACTTTGCCATAAGTGACTAACGACGAGCACCCCTACGAATGTGTCCGGATTGGCCAGAAAATGAATCGCCTTGCCGCCGAACAACGTAATCACAAAATTGAGTGCCCCCCTTGAAGGAGATAACAGTTCAATCATGATGCCCGACAAAATCACCCACGACATGAAGTGAGGCAAGTAGGAAATCGTTTGTACGATTTTCTTGAATCTGCCGTTTATCAATTCGTTAAATAGTAAAGCGAGCAAGATTGGAGCGGGAAAGCCGAATAGGATGTGCAATCCGCTGATGACGAGCGTGTTGCGCAAGATGCGCCAGAAAAAAAAGTCATGGAAGAGCTGGTTGAAATTGTCCATGCCAATCCACGGACTGCCGAGTATGCCGTCGATAAACCGGTAGWTCTTGAAAGCCATGATGACGCCGTACATCGGAAAATAGTTAAAAATTAAAAAACAGAGGAGCGCCGGAGCCAGCATGAGATAATAAAATCCGTATTTTCGCCATCTGCCTCCCGACGTTCTTGTGGACATGGGGGCCGATAAGCCGGCCGTCGTGTCGCTCATACCGCTAGCCTCCTATTCAGGGAACTCGCCTTATTTCTTATTCGCCTCGTCATACAGCTTCTGGTAATTGTCCAGAATGGCTTGGCCGCCGGCATCGAGATATTTTTTCTTGTACGCTTCCCATTCCTTGTCGATGTCGAGTTTGCCGACGGTTGCATTCGTTTCGAATTCGGTGACAACCGTTGTCACGGCTGTTCCATTTTTCAATAGCGCTTCATTTGTGGAGTTGATCGTGAAGTTGACGTCATTGTATTTCTTCGTACTAGACATGGCCACATCGTACGCAGGCAGATCGATCTTCACCACATTGTTCTTCTTGAAGAAATCCCAGTTGTCCGGCCGAAGGGCGAAATATTGGCCAATGCCTTCCTGGGTGATTTTGTCGATGGACAAATACTCCGCCGGAACTTGTATGACCCCGTCTTTGTCTCTCGTATAGCCTTTACCATCTTCACCAAAGTAGGAGCGGATGTAGAAATTGTCGTCGGCAGACATGAAATTTTTGATCGCCATGATACGTTCCATCTTCTCATCGCTTGTTTTGCTGCCAAAGAAGAAGCCCCTCTGCATCGCCGGATAGGCACTGCCTCCCGCTCCCTTGTCGCCGGTTGGTCCAGCAAACGGTTTCATAAATACGATATTGGCCTTCGGATTTTTGTCCAACAACATCTTGGTCACATTACCTGCCGTAGTCGAGGCATACCACCATGGGTGATCGGCGAGCACACCGAACTTGCCGTCTCCCCACTTCGCTCGCTGCTGTGGCCGTTGATCTGTAATCGATTCAGGATCGATTAAGCCTTCTTTGTACCAGGCTTGCATCGTTTTCAAGTATTGCTTGTACTCGTCGGTCAATACACTGGAGAATACTTTGCCGCTGCTGTTCGCGTAAAATGCGTTGCCCGACCCGAGACCGAACGCACCTCGCAAGTACAACTGAAGCCCGTGTCCGCCGTACGTATCCCGCTTGCCGTTTTTGTCTGGGTCGTCGAACGTGAATCGCTTCAGCATGTCGTGGTACTCCTCGAGGGTCTCCGGCAGTTTGGTCATGCCGACATTATCCATCCAATCCTTGCGAACGCCCATGACCCAAGGCTGCAGTGCAGCATAGTTGAGGAACGGCACCGCGTACAGCTTGCCCTTGAACTTCATCGTGGAAGCGACGATTTTGGGGTCCGCCATGCTTTCGATGCTCTTCATCCAGTCCGGCATAAACTTACGCAATTTATCTTCCGGTACTTCCCGCACCAACCCTTGCTCCATCAAAAAATTGGAATCAACGTTGATGCGGATGTGATCGGCCGTTTTGCCGTCGGCGAAATACAAGTTGACCTGTTCTTTGTTATGAACGTCAAGCGGTACCATGGTGAGCGTTACGTTGAACTTTTCCTCGATGAGCTTTTTTACCGGGTTGTTAGTCGCGTCGTTGATTTTACCGATCTGATTGTGACCGATCCATGAGATGTCCAGATGTTTGTTATTCGCTCCAGTCGAGACGGGTGGGGCATTGCTAGCCTTCGTTGTTGCGTCTTCCTTCCCGCCGCTGCACCCGCTGAGGATCGTGGCCGCTAATGAAGCAAATACGATCCATTTCCCTGCCTTGTTCCAAGCTACCCCCTTGCGCTGCTTCAAACGAATCACTCCTTGTCGTTTAATTGCCTTGCCGTTTCATCATAGAGGGATTGCCGACTACGCGCATATGCCCGGATCATGACATGAGCCTGCCATTTGATGACAATGTCATCAAAACGTAATCCCGGAATATGCCATCAGCTAAGCACGGTATCAATAATGCTGTTTGCGGAACTCGCCGGGGGTTATGCCCGTTATATCTTTAAAAAGCTTGATGAAATGATTCACCTTGGCATAACCTAGCTGTTCACTGATATCCTGTACCTTCAGTTCCGTCTGCAGAAGTAGCTCTTTGCTGCGACTAACTCGCGTTTGAATCATATAATCTGTGAATGTGACACCGGTATATTCCTTGAAGATGCGGCTTAGATAGGCCGGATTCAAGTTCAGTTTGTCAGCTATCGAAGTAAGCGAAACCGTACCGACGGGTTCGGTTACGATCAGCCGTTTGGCATGCTCGACATGCGTGTTTTTCTTCTCTTGGAAAGCTTGGCCGACGAACGTCGCGGTATCGCCAATCAAGCTCTCGAACCAAGCGGTCATGCTACGCCAATCGTCTTTTTGCAAAAAAACGGCCAATAGTTGAGAGCGTTCCCCAGAAACAATCTCCCGCATGTCGAGATGTAAATCCCGGACGGTTTCAATAAGTTTGACGAGCAACAACAGGAACGTTTGCTGCACCTGAGGGAAAGCGACCTTACCTGTCTTAGACCGCATATCCCGCACCATCTCAGCGAATATCGCAAGCGCTTGGTCCTTATCGCCGTTCTTCAGGCAGATGATAAGCATCGCCTCCATTTCCTTCGGGTACGGTTGTGGATCATGAGCATGCAGTCTGACATCTTCGATATATACAATTTCTCCGTCCGCCGTCATCCCTTGGTATTGCAGCGCTTCTTCCGCCTCGAAGTAAGCTTGCGGCAAATCTCCGATCATCTTGCAGGAAGTGCCTATACCGATCGCACAATTCATTTCGTGATTTTCGTAGATCGCAGCCTTGATGGCTTCGGCGACTGAGAAAGCAGCGGACATCTCCTGTTCAGCGCAATTAAGCAACACTAGATACGTATCCTCTTCCATCTCAAGCACCCAATGCGTATACCGGCTATCGATCGATGAGGCAATCGAATCGGTGATCAGCAGTTGTTCGATTTGTTCGATCTCGATGCTTCCGCAATCACGATCTCCGATGTCGACAGATACCAGGATCGGTACGATAGCACTTGCCCTTAAGCCGATCCCCAAATACTCAAAGCGTTCTTCGACCGCTTTCGTGTTCATTGCATGCTTCTTCAATAGAGACCTCACGAACTTCTCCTGATGGGCGGGCAAGCTTTCCCTCAGACGAAGCTGCAATCGATTCCCTGTCGCGTATGCATCCGCAAGCCCCTCGCTAATCACGCGGAATTCCCCCTGTGGCCGCCTGCCTTTCAATCCGATGTTTCCTCCTTGACTGCCGTCTTTCACGAATTGGAGCAAATGACTGACTGGTCTATAGATGCGGCGACTAGTCAAGACAACCAGAATCGCTGTCGCGAGAGTTAATAGGATAGATACGGTTAAGAACAGATTGCGAATATTGGAGACGTTGCTGTACAACGTTTGTAAGTTCGTGACGTTAGCGATGTCCCAGCCTAGCACCTCGGAATTTCGCCAAGAGACGAGCTGCCGGTTCGCCACTACCTTGTGCGATTTGTTGCCGCTGATTTCCACAGCGTCCTGCCCGGCAAGGATAGATTGCACGAATGTGATACCGCCCGCCTTAGAGGCGTCATTATCATAGAGCAGCGGCTCTCCTTCGCGGGAAAACACCAGAACCGATGTCCCGTGCTCGACACCAAGCCTGCTGATGAGGTTCGTATAGAAGGCGTCCGCATCCAGATTGATGACGATAGTATAGTTCGAACCCAGCGGCCGGAATACAACCGGGACGACTCGCTTGAGTACGCCGTCTTCCTGCATTGCACCACGTACGTTCATGATGAGCGGGTAGCCGAGCGAGGTAGGTCTCAAATCTTGGTCCCATCCCGAATCATAAAATCTGTCAATTTCATATTGCAAATAGCCGGATGTAAGAACGATTCCCCTGGATGGATTGATATAATATACGGAGCAAATGAACTCGTTCAGCTTCAGCAGATCATTCATGCTGCGCAATACCTTGGCCTTGCTGGCCATGTAGTCCAGCAGCTGTTCCCTGTTCGATGACTTGTGCCAACCGTTAATCTCATCGAAATAGTTGCCTAACGGGAAAATATCGAAATCAGTTAACGTGCTGTTGGTGACGAACTGGCGAAAGCCGTTGCCGATTTGCTTGACGACCAATTCCATAGCATTCACCGTCTGATTCAAATACAATTCATTGGCCTGCTCAATATCGTGACGCATCGTATTTTGCACGTTATGGTAGAAGAAAACACCAAGAACGCCGATCGGGACGAGACAAATCAGCAGTGTAAATGTAACGAGACGCATGAAAAAATGCTTGTGTCTAGTAAACGTCCTCACCCTATGTAGCATGTAAAGTCCCCCTTGGATAAAGTGTTGTTTATCAACTCTATATATGTAAGCGTTTTCTATATTGGTTGTAAATGCTGTGTATTCTTATTATAGCTGTAATACCGCTGGAAGGAATGATGTCTTCATGACATTTATATCCGATATCATGACATTGCCTCCTGATGAGCTAATTAGTATCATACGCATAGGAGTTCAACAAAAAGCCCCATGCTTCTGCAGTCTGCAGCATAGGGCTTTATACTTGGCTTATTAGCGCTTCAATATATCCGCGTTTCTGGTGAAGATCTGTTCCTTGATGTCCGCCTCCACGTCCGCCATCTCGACAAGCAGGTAGGTGCTTTTCAGCGCAAATAGCGGGTGCTGTGATCCATACAAGATTCGCTCGACTGGAATGACTTTGACCAAATCCTCAACAACGAACACCCGATCCTTCAACCCCGACGTGTCCACATAAACATGAGGATGCGCTACAATGTCCGCCTTCATCTTTTCAATCTCGCCTATGCGGATCGTCAGCAGCACCATCGTCAAGTTCGGTTGATTCGCGATAAGTTGCTGTAACGCCTCAACTGCTACTGGTCTTTGCTGAAGCAAATAATCGAGACGCTCGTCCTCCATTCGCATGGAGATGAACAGGGGTAATCTATTCTTAACCAATATCTCACATAGACGCCCCATGTCGTCCCCATTCAGATCGAATGGATGATAGCTCGGATACACGCGAACACCATGAATATCGAAACGCTGGATTCCTTCCTCAATATCCTTTTCCCAGCCCGGAAGCTCAGGGTTCACGGTTAAGATATGCTTATACTCTGTCCCCTTGATCTGCTCGTGCAGTTCTTCATCGCCCTCGAACGGATCATTGTAGAACACACTATTCAGCGAAGCCGCGTAGCCACTAGTGATCTGGTTATCGGCATGCACTTTGCGCAGATGCTCCAGCTTGTTCTTATACACCTTACGGAACGGCCATTGGCCAAGCAATACGTTAACGTCCGTGTACACTTGTGTTCCCCCTCATCTGGGCACGACAGCCCGATTACGCAAGTTTATAGTTGCGATCGAACAATTTCTGCGCGTTTTTGTAATAAATATAGTCTTTTTGTTCCGGAGTCAACTCCGCTTCTTCTACTTGCCCGACGTTGACGAGATACGTGATCGTAATATCAGACCCGAATACGACACGCTCCGCTCCAATGTGCCGTATCGCATAATCCAACTCATCCCTGCGGAAGTACGTACCGGAGAAATCCGTCCAGACGTTCGGATAATCACGAATGGCTTTGATCCCATGGTAGCCGTTCCCGCCGAAATGCGCCATTAATATTTTGACCTCAGGATAGCGTGCCGCTAATCTCGCGACATGAACCCCCGTCGATTCATGCYCCAATTGCCCGATTGTCTTGTGGAACGAATGGATCAGAATCGGGATGTTGTATTGGATGCATTGCTCGACTAACGGAAACACAGCCGGATCATCGCAATAGGTCGCCACCCACAGTTTCATTCCAGACATGCCATATTGTTCGACCCCTCGACGCAACACATCGAGCGCATTTGGGTTAGCCGGATTCACATAACAGTAGCCTTCAATCAATTCTGGCTCTTGCTTCATGAAACGATGCACATCTCCGTTCAGCATCTCAATCTCAGCTTGATCCGAGTAATAATTCAATAGCCCGGAAACATGCAGTCTGGAAATGTTGAATCGTTCCGCGGCCCTAAGCAATATGTTCGTACTCTCTTCGTATCTCCCGCCCCATACGTGCGCATGAGCATCAATAATCATCGACCTAGTCTCCTCGCGATGTCACTTCATGGTTTATACGGCAGCGATTGTGCGACAGGCTTCGTCCAAGCGATCCAGTGCTTCGGCAATATCAGCATCCTTGTGACTATAATTCACGTACGAGACGTTGTACAAGGACACTCCTTGACGGTATGCTTCCCGTAGGAATCTCGACAGCAAGCCTGCAGGTGCATCGGGCTTCGTTACGAAGGCCGGGCAGGGGAACAGCCCTTTCACTTCGATCGGGATACCGTATCGGATGAATCGATCGTTCAAACCGGTCCACATCGTTTCCCCTTGTTTCCATATGTGACCGACGACGTCCTCTGTCTGATACACATTCATTGTTGCTTTGGAAGCGGCGAGTGACAGCGTCTCCCCCCCGAAGGTGGAGGAAATGACCGTACCACCCCGATCGCAGGCCGCCATCACTTCCCGGCTTCCTACATAGGCGGACAACGGCATACCATTAGCCATGCCTTTGCTGAATATCGCCAAATCCGGATTGACGTTAAAATATTGCTGGATACCGCCTAACGCCACCCGAAAACCAGTTACGATCTCATCGTAAATGAGTAAGATGCCTCGCTTGCTTGTCAGTTCTCTTACGGCCGAGTAATACTGGGCGCCTGCTGCCATCCCTACATAATCAGCGRCAATCACGACCGCTGCAACCTGACCGTCAAATGCATCAAGCACTTCCTCTAATGCGGGGATATTGTTCCAAGGTACAACATGGTGCAAGGCCGTCAATGCAGCGGGAACGCCTGGTACAGAAGCCCCGGTCGAACGTTGCCCAGGGAGTGCTTGACCGCCGGAACCCAATGCGTTCACCCAGCCGTTATAACCAACCTGCACGATGTGATCTCGACCTGTATAAGCTCTGGCAATTCGGATCGTAGCCGCAATCGCTTCGCCACCTGTCTTCAGGAATCGAGCTTGCTCTGCGCACGGGATTAGGCTGCATAGCTGCTCCGCGACCTCGGCTTCCAGCGGACTTGGTTGTCCGAATATAATTCCGTTCGATAACTGAGCCCGAATCGCATCATCCACAGCAGGGAACTGATAACCGAGCGTAATCGGACCAAGTCCGTTACGAAAATCGATATAGCTGCGTCCATCTGCATCCCACACCCGACAGCCTTGCCCTTTAACTATAACAGCTGGCTCTTCCGGTAGTAATGAAGGCGCTTTCGAACAAGTGCTGGATCCCCATGGAATGGATTGATTCAGCCGGTTGTGCCATTGCTCATTCGTATTCGTTAGATTGATGCTCATCGGATTCCCCTCCAGTTAGACGATTGATTGAGTGATTCAATACATGTTATAGACATGTGTTAATTCAACCACAAATAGACGCCGGTGACAAGTGCAAATTTGGTTCACCTGTGCTTGTCAGCGGCGTCTTTGTCATGAATTAGGTTCATATCGAGGTTGTCGATTCTTACACATATAGCTCCGGTCTGCGGTCTTGGAAGACAGGGATGGTAGCACGAACCTTATCCACCAGTCCGAGATTGAGATCTGCTGATAAGATCCGCTCACTCTCGTCCCCTTCTGCAATCACTTCACCCCATGGATCAATAATCATCGAATGTCCGAAGAAATCCGTATTCCCGCTGCGGCCTACACGATTGCAGGCGACCACATACATTTGGTTCTCGATTGCTCTAGCCATTAACAAAGTCCGCCAGTGATGAAGTCTTGGGTGCGGCCATTCCGCCGGTACGAATAGTACCTTCGCTCCACTAAGCGCAAGCTTGCGGGAGAGTTCCGGGAATCGAATGTCATAACAGATCATCGCGCCGACTGGTGTGCTGTCAAGCTCTAGGGTACCGAGCTGATCTCCTGCTTGCAGATGCTTCTCTTCGTCCATGAGCCGAAACAGATGGATTTTGGAATAAGAGCCGTTCACATTACCGTTTCGATCGAATGCGTAGATCGTGTTGCGTACATCTGCCCCTACCTTCTCGGCGATCGACCCCGCAATAACGTTAACACTGTGTTTGCGGCTGAATGCCGCGATCATCTCTATCGTACGTGAACCATCTGGATCGGCTAACTGCTGGATCCGGTCCAACGCGTACCCTGTATTCCACATTTCCGGACATATTAGGACATCCGGCTTCTGTTCCGCCTCCATCGCTTGCTGCATGAGCCGATTCAGTTGCTCGTAGTTACGATCAGGCTCTCCGATCGCAATATCCATCTGTATGACGGATACGCGTAATTGTTGTGATGTAGTCATCGCAGTAATCCCCCAACCATTCGTTTCCTCCTATCTTAGACCAATCTGAACGAGACGACAACTAGCCTGATGTGATTGGAAAATGAACGAGTTCGAAGTATAATCAGACTAATACAACCAATCGGAGTGAGAAACTGTGAATTTTCAAACAAAGCCTTCATCCATTACAATCGAACCGGCCGAACGTATGAAACGACTGCCGGAGCAATTTTTCGCATCTTTAGTAAGCAAAGTGACCCGGCAAACCGCCTTGGGGCATGATGTCATCAACTTGGGACAAGGAAATCCGGACCAACCTACCCCTCCGCATATTGTTGCGGCTTTACAGGAGTCGTCTACGAATCCCTTGTATCACAAATATTCTCCGTTCAGCGGGTACCGATTCCTGAAAGAAGCTGTCGCCGAAAGATACAAGCAAGACTATAATGTCGACTTGGATCCAGACACAGAGGTCGCCATCCTGTTCGGAGGTAAAACCGGACTCGTCGAGATTAGTCAAATCTTACTGAATCCAGGTGACGTGTGTCTCGTTCCCGATCCTGGCTACCCCGACTATTGGTCGGGGGTTGCGTTAGCCGGAGCAGAGATGGCGTTCATGCCTCTCCGAGAATCGAATGCATTCTTACCTGACTATTCGGCATTGTCAGTCGATGACTTGAACCGTGCCAAATTAATGTTCATTAACTACCCGAATAACCCGACCGGCGCCACTGCACCCGCTTCGTTCTATGAGGAGACCATTCGCTTCGCGGCGAAGAATGGAATTGCCGTTGCAAGCGACTTCGCTTATGGAGCGATCGGCTTCGACGGTCAACGTCCTGTCAGTTTCCTGGAGCTCCCTGGTGCGAAGGAAGTCGGCATCGAATTGTACACACTGTCCAAGACATACAACATGGCCGGCTGGCGAGTCGGCTTCGCGCTCGGCAATTCGGAGATTGTTCGTCTCATCAATCTGATGCAAGACCATTACTACTGCAGCTTATTCGGTGGTATTCAAGCCGCTGCGGCTGAGGCACTCACCGGCTCACAAGATTGCGTACGCGAGCTTGTGAGCATGTACGAAAGTCGCCGCAACACCTTCTACGGTGCCCTCACTGAGATTGGCTGGAAGGCGAAGCCGTCCCCAGGATCGTTCTTCGCCTGGCTGCCGGTTCCGAAAGGTCACACGTCCGCGGAGCTGGCCGACTTGCTGCTCGAACGTGCGAACGTGATGGCGGCTCCAGGTATTGGATTCGGCCGCAATGGTGAAGGTTATATACGAATCGGCCTGCTCTCCTCCGAGGAGCGGTTGAAAGAAGCTGTCAGCCGGATCGGCACRCTGAATCTGTTCGACTGAACCTGTCATAAGGAGTAGTCCGCACGGTATGGGGCCAAAGACGCTGGAACAGATTCGACGATCTCTCGCCGCTAACGGACGGAAATAGATTGATTCTGAAAAGGCTGCCTAATGGCAGTCCTTTCCTATTTGCCGCCTTTCCTCAGACCAAAGACTCACAGCTCATAATAATCTTGTCCGCGGAATCCATTAAACGCCGAGAGAAGCCCGCACAAACGAAGGCGCCGTTCATCCACCTTCTCTCTACCATACGTATCGAGAAAGCGTTCCGCATAGTGTCCACTATGCAAATTATGCTGCAAGGACCACAACCCCCAATAAAGATCGTAATGTCGATCGCCAATTCCTCCATATCCCACATCAACAAAACCACTAAAATGAATCCCGTTCAAGATTAGATTCGGCAAACAATAGTCGCCGTGGATAACAACTCCATCATCATCGTTGTTACGAATCGCTTCTGACAAGTTCATCATTTCTATGTACGCCAACTCCTTGTTGGCAACTCCTAAGTAGCGGAGAAGACCGTTCTCCACTCGTCCATCCCTGTAATTCTGTTTCGCCCTAATCAGCATGGCAGACAGTCCATTGTGCCTCGGACAATCTGCATATGGGATACCGTGCAGCTTCTTCAGATTGTGCGCAAATACTTCAGCCAGCCACTCCGGTTGCTTCAAATACTCTGGACTCGCAGCATCCAAACCGCTGAGACACTCGGTAAGCAAGTAGTCCGACTCCCCATCTTGGATATAAACTTGGATTTTCACACACAAACCAGACATCGACAAATGTCGAGTCATGAGCGCTTCCGTTTCCATTTCTCCACGAGGGGTTATTTTCAAATAATAACTCGAACCGCTATTATCGTGATCAAGCTTGTATACGGAGGAGCGTTTCTTATTCTTCACAACAGTAACATGGGCATCCTGCCAATACGGTTGAATTGTAAGAGGCAGCGAAGTCAGCATATCAAGCTACCGATCCCTTCACGTTCTGCAAGCTCGTGCTCAATTCTTATCGACTGTACACCCAGGAAACGCATATACGAATTCATACAGTGTTTCAATTCACCCATCATCTCGTCAGTAGGCTGAACTCCTGGCTCCCACCACCAATTCAGAATACGGACACTACCGTCCTTCTTGTCTCGAACCGGTTCGAATCGAGCTATGAAGGAGTCGCCATACAAGATCGGAAGCACATAATAGCCATAGTCCCGAATAGCAGCAGGCTTGTACACTTCCCACGTATAAGTGAAACCGAACAGCTGAAGGATGAGTCGTCGATCCCATAATAAGTTGTCCAGCGGGGCTATGAAAGCTGCCCGTTCGGGGACACTCGCTTCCAGATCACCGTTCATCAGTCTGTCTACATCCGTCGTCCGGGCGTACAATCCCTCGGAAATGCCCTCGACATTCAATCGAACTAACTCTCCACACTCCCACAAGCGTAGGATGGATCGCTTCCTCTCAGCAGACTTCAACCCTGGAATCCCGATCCAAGCATCACCCGCCCGCTCCCACATAAATCCAATTGCACAAATTCGCCGCAGCACTCGCCAATCGAGATAAGCTTCTTCGTCCGGATTCGGTTCTTCAGCCTGCCACAGTTCGGGTGGCAAATGTCGATGCGTGTAATCATACACCTTCTGATTGTTTTTTTTATGGTGGACGAGAAGTTCGCCCCAGAAATACATACTTTCCAGTACCGCTCTTGACAAGCGGGTCGGAGCCCACGACCAATCGACGGTCTGATTCAACGATAAGTCCCCTGAAGCAACCGGCCCCTTGTCCGTAATGAATTCCCGCACCTCAGCCAGCGCTTGATCAATCACATCTATGGAGCCTAATTGTCTCTGCGAAGATTCCCGAAACCTCCGGAAGTATGGCCAAGCCTCGGTCAGATAGATGGACATCACCTTATCCATTCCATCAAGCAACTGCCGATCCTCATACAATAACTCTTGTAGCATAGCAGGTTGGTAGCCTTCAATTCTGGCTTGCAGCACAAGTTCCGGATTGCGTCCGGCTACGTTAAGCGGATCGAATTGGATACAGCCGACCCGACGAATGTATTCCAGTATCCCTGGCTTACCCTCGAATACCTTCTTCCCTCTGAGGCCTTGGTGTTCCAACAAAAAACGTCTTGCTTGTATAGGGGTAAGATTAATAGACCGCATTGTGAACCTCCGCTCCTCGACTACACGCTTAGATTATGTCCAGATTATACCACAATTCCCACGAACCGAACACATGTTCCGACATAATATTATTCATAAATGCACTCGTTGAAAAACATATTCGCGGCATTATTTATATTACAGATCGCAAGCTGTTCCCCTTGCAGGTTGTGCTGCGCAATATGATTGATGCCACGAACGTAAGTCAGGAGCTGGCGATCGCCAATTCATTGGAAGTGGCGCAATTGCCCCCGGAGACGATCAAGATGGCAACGATTGTCATCGCAATTGTTCCGATTCTGGTCGTGTACCCCTTCCTGCAAAAGTATTTCGTCAAAGGGATGGTAATCGGCTCGATCAAAGGGTGAAGGCATTAAGTCCGTCTTGCATGCAGGACATACAAAATGCTGTCGATTCACTATGAACATGGGAGTGTAAAGTGAAAAAGAGGACCCCGGCGAGTTTTGGCTTGAACCTCCACACCGCTTAATCCCTTGTACAATCCAGGGAGGTTCAAACAAGATGTTTGAGCAAAAGGGGTCCTTTTTCACTTGGAACGGCTGTTTCTACCTCAATCAACAGTTAATCGACAGCTCTACAAAGCACTTGCAGGACAGACGCATTCTTTACAAGCAGCCCCCCAACATGCTATTCTAGAAGGAAATCATATGCATTTCTACGAAACGTGATGACGGGACCAGTAGATCAGCTCCAGACGCGTCAGAGAGTAAATTTGTAAGCTGCGATAATTTACCGCGTTGCCTGACCGAACCTACCCCCGAACGGCCGACGACGAGTCGGACAGCTGTTTCCTGCTGTTACCCAGGAATTGAAGACGGATGAACCCTCATCAACTAAGGTGGTACCGCGGAAGCCAACAGACTTTCGTCCTTAACAGGACGGGGGTCTTTTTTGTTTATCCAAACGTTTCTCAAGAAGGAGTTATCCCTATATGAACCGACGTATCGTTGTCAAAATCGGCAGCAGCTCGCTTACATCCGACGAAGGCGGTCTGAACCGCGATAAAATCGACTACTTCGCCTCCGAACTGTCTGCTCTGCGCGAAGCTGGCTTCCAGGTGCTTCTCGTCACTTCTGGTGCTGTAGCCGCAGGCTTCCGTCGAATCGGATACGCTAAGCGACCGAAGCTCGTTCACGAGAAGCAGGCATCCGCAGCGGTCGGCCAGGCTCTGCTCATGCAGTGCTACAATGAAGCGTTCGATCGTCACGGCTACGGCGTCGCGCAAATCTTATTGACCCGGTCCGACTTCTCCAACCGCAAGCGGATCGATAATGCCATGATGACGTTGGAAGAGTTGCTCCAGCACGGTGTCATTCCGATCATCAACGAGAACGATACCGTGTCCGTCGATGAGCTGGAGCTGAAATTCGGCGACAACGATAAGTTATCCGCGCTGGTTGCCAACTTGGTTAAGGCCGATCGCCTGCTCATCGTCACAGACACGGACGGGTTGTATACCGATGATCCGCGCAAGAACGCCAACGCCCGTCGCATCGAACGCGTCGGTGTCATCAGCGAGGAGCTGTTCCAGATGGCTGGCGGCTCCGGCTCTTCGGTCGGCACCGGCGGCATGCGTTCGAAGATCGAAGCGGCGCGCATCGCCGTCCGCGGCGGTGTGCCCGTCTTCATCGGCAAGGCGGCCGAGCCGGGTGATCTGCTGCTCGGAGTAGGCGAGCACGGCAAGGGTACCTACTTCGAGACGAGTCTGCAGACGCTGTCGACGAAGAAGCAGTGGATTGGCTTCCACTCGCTCGCGCAAGGCCGAGCGATTGTCGATGCCGGCGCGGAGACGGCGCTGGTGGCAGGCGGGCGCAGCCTGCTGCCGGCAGGCGTCGTCGAAGTGCAGGGCGACTTCCTCCCCGGCGATGTGATCGAAGTCACGAACAGCGCCGGGGTGGCACTCGGTCGCGGCGTCGTGAACTACGCCGCGTGGCAGCTGCGGGCAGCCGCCGGGCTGTCCACGGAAGAAGTGCAGCGGCGCGTGGATGTGAGCCGCATCGAAGTGATCCATCGGGACGAGTGGATCACGTTGGCGCCGCAACCGGCGCTGGCTGCAACGGATCGCACCATCCAACAAGACAATGGAGGGACAACGATATGAGCGAAGTGAGAGTGAAAGCGAGCTTGGCCAAGGTTGCCGCGAGAACGATGGCAACGTTAACGACAGTACAAAAGAACGAAGCGCTGCTGCTGATGGCGGATGCGTTGGTGCAAGACACAGAAGCGATCATAGCCGCGAATGCGATTGATCTGCAGCAAGGGCGCGACAATGGCACGAGCGCCTCCCTGCTCGATCGGCTGGCGCTGAACGAGCAACGGATCGAAGCGATCGCCGATGGACTGCGCGAAGTGGCGGAGCTCGATGACCCGGTCGGCCGCTTGCTGGAAGAGACGCGCAGACCGAACGGCTTGCTCGTCCGCAAGTGGAGCGTGCCGATCGGTGTGATCGGCATGATCTACGAAGCTAGACCGAATGTGACCGTCGACGCAGCAGGCCTCTGCCTGAAGACGGGCAACTCCGTCGTGCTTCGGGGCGGGTCAGCCGCCCTCGAATCGAACCGCCGCATCGTGGAGACGATGCGTGAGGCACTCTCCCGTTCGGCGATGCCGCCGGAAGCGCTGCAGCTTGTGATCAGCTCCGACCGATCATCGGTCGACGAGATGCTGAAGCTGAACGGCTTGCTCGACGTCATCATTCCGCGCGGCGGGCGCTCGCTCATCCAGAATGTCGTCCAGAACGCGACGGTTCCAGTCATCGAAACAGGTGAAGGTGTGTGCCACACGTACATTGATAACGAGGCGATTCCGGAGCAGGCTACCGCGATCGCGATCAATGCCAAAGTACAGCGCCCTTCTGTGTGTAACGCGATGGAGACGCTGCTCGTACAGCGCGACTATGCTGCACGCGAATTGCCGGCGCTCGCCGAACAGTTCCGCGAACGTAATGTTGAGTTGCGCGGCTGTGCCCTTTCCCGCGAGCTTGTGCCTTGGATGAAGGAAGCCGATGAGACGGATTGGGGAACCGAATACAGCGACTACATTCTAGCCGTTAAGGTCGTGAATGGACTGGATGAAGCGCTTGAACATATCCGTACGTACGGTACGATGCATTCCGAATGTATCGTGACAGAAAATGCTGAGCATGCTGAGCGCTTCCTCCAGGAAGTCGATGCGGCCGCTGTGTACCATAATGCCTCCACCCGCTTCACTGACGGATTCGAATTTGGCTACGGAGCCGAGATTGGCATTAGCACGCAAAAGCTACACGCACGTGGACCGATGGGCTTGCCTGCGCTGACATCCACCAAATTCACCATAGTCGGGAACGGACAAATCCGAGGATAAGAGTATTTGGGTTTTAAATGAGGAGGGTTACGTATGATAAATGAGGACAACGGAGTTCATCTATTAGCCAACAACCGCATCTGCTTCGTCGGTGCAGGTTCGATGGCCGAAGCTATATTCCGTGGCTTGATTGAGCGCCAGCTGATTGAAGCGACCCGCATTAGCGTCGTCAACCGTCAGAACGATGAACGGCTCCAACAGCTCCATGCCAAGTACGGCGTCCAAGTATCCACTGAACAAGTAGATAAAGACCGATTTGTTCGCGAAGCGGACATTGTTGTGTTAGCGATGAAGCCGAAGGATGCAGGTAGCGGGATTGGCGGTATCGCCTCCCTTCTGTCTGACACCCAGCTTATCGTATCCGTACTCGCGGGTGTCTCCATCTCCACAATCGAATCAATACTTGGCGGCCCGCACCGTATCGTCCGAACGATGCCGAACACCTCAAGCACGATCGGGGTCGGTGCGACAGGTGTCAGCTTCTCCGCCAGTGTCGATATGTCGAATCGTCAGATCGGACTTCACTTGTTCCGCTCCGTTGGCATTGCCGTAGAAGTCGACGAGTCGCTGCTCGAGATCGTCACCGGTGTTTCCGGAAGCGGTCCAGCTTATATTTATTACATGATGGAAGCTATGATCGAAGCTGGCGTGCGGGGCGGCTTGACTCCCGAGACATCCCGACAGTTGACGATCCAGACCATCCTTGGTGCAGGAGAAATGGTCCGGTCTACGGGCGAAGACCCTGCCGAGCTGCGCCGAAAGGTGACGTCACCGAACGGGGCTACGCAAGCCGCGATCGAGACACTCGATGCCCACAACTTCACAGACGGAGTGATTAAGGCCGTCACCCGTTCCGCTGATCGTTCGCAAGAAATGGGTGCGGAAATCGCAGCCAAGTATACGCAAGGTTAGTAGAAAGAGAGGGATTCCCCATGAGTTATTGCGTTGCCACTTACCGGTGCTTCGATGAGAAGGCCGATTTCCATAAGAAAGCTCTCTCGATTGCCGTCGGGCTAACCGTCGGTAGTTGGACGGATCTCCCGGAAGCGAAGAAAGCCGAGATGGACAAGCATCTCGGCAGAGTACTATCTGTTGATGTCCATGAACAGACTGGCCCTACGGCGCAGTCATCTACTGGAAACCCATTAGAACGGTATGCTGACATTTGCATTGCGTACCCGGATATTAATTTCAGTGCTGACATCCCAGCCTTGCTCGTCACGATCTTCGGCAAGCTGTCTATGGACGGACGAATCCGACTGATCGATATTCACTTCTCGGAATCATTCCTGAGCAGGTTCCCAGGGCCAAAATTCGGCATTGCTGGAGTCCGCGAATTGCTAGGCGTTCAGGATCGACCGCTGCTCATGAGCATCTTCAAATCCGTGATCGGCCATGACTTGACTGGCTTGCGTGAACAGTTCTACGGTCAAGCCCGTGGTGGCGTCGATCTGATCAAGGACGATGAGATTCTGTTCGAGAACCCGCTGACGCCAATCGGCAAGCGCGTGGAAGTATGTATGGCCGCTGCTGCACAGGCGCAAGCCGAGACTGGTCAAAAGCTGCTCTATGCTGTCAACTTGACTGGGTCGACGTCCAAGCTGGCGGCGCAGGCGAAGCAGGCGATCGACGCCGGCGCCAACGCGCTGCTCTTCAACGTCTTGGCCTACGGCTTCGACGTATTGCACGAGCTGAGCAGCGATCCTGCCATCACCGTCCCGATCGCTGCCCATCCCGCGCTCGCAGGAGCGTTGTATCCGTCGCCACATTACGGCATCGCGGCGTCCGTGCTGCTCGGCAAGCTGATGCGCATCGCCGGTGCCGATCTTGTACTGTTCCCTTCGCCTTACGGCTCCGTCGTCATGCCGCGCGAAGAGAATATGGCTATCCAACATGTGCTCACGACTTCTGATATTGCGAACGACTATATGTACAATAGCGTGGACGATTCCGCAACATCAACCCAACATTCCGTCCAGTTGCGCACTAGCTTCCCTGTCCCCTCGGCCGGTATTCATCCGGGCCTGGTCCCGCTCATTATGCGCGACTTCGGCACCGATGTCGTCGTCAATGCGGGCGGCGGGATACACGGTCATCCGATGGGTACTGCAGCAGGTGGACAAGCGTTCCGTCAAGCGATGCAAGCGGCGGCGGTTGGAACCCCGCTGACAGAAGCCGCTGCCGCTCCTGCTAACCGCGAGTTGAAGGCAGCCATTGAACTGTGGGGGGCGCGCGAATGAACAGGCAACCGGTCATATTCTGTGACTTCGACGGAACGATAACGGATAATGACAACATCATTGCGATTATGAAGCGTTTTGACCCGCCCGGGTGGTCGGATATCGTCCCTCGCATCCTGGATAGATCCATCAGTATCCGGGAAGGTGTTGGTGCGATGTTCAACTTGTTACCGGCCTCTCGGAAGGAAGAGATTGTTCGATATGCGATAGACAATGCCGTCATCCGACAAGGTTTCGCCGAACTGCTCGATTACTGCAGCGAGCACCATATTGAATTTTATGTCACGAGTGGCGGGATCGATTTCTTCGTCTATCCCCTGCTTGCGCGGTTCCCTATCGACCCGAGCCATATATATTGCAACGGCAGCGACTTCACAGGGGAGAACATCCGTATCGAATGGCCTAACCCGTGCGATGAACACTGCAACGTAGATTGCGGGATGTGCAAGACGACGATTATTCGACGGTTCCCCACCGACCGCTATGAACGAATCCTAATCGGCGACAGTGTCACTGACTTCGAGGGCGCGAAGTTGGCGGAGCTTGTCTTCGCCCGTTCCTATCTTGTGGACAAATGTGAGGAATTGAAAATCCCTTATATTCCATTCACGACATTCCATGATGTAACAAACGCCTTAATCTCACGACGAAGTGGAGGAGCATGATGATGAATCGAACCCCCATCGCCCTGGAACACAAACAACACGCCTACGCCGAGCTGCGGGAAGTCAAAGCGAATTTCGCCGCCAGAGGCTGGTTTCCCGGCACGAGTGGCAACTTATCCGTCCGGGTAGGTGAATATTCGAAGGATCAGTTCGCATTCGCGATTACCGCAAGCGGCAAGGACAAGTCCGTCCATACGCCGGAAGATTTCCTGCTTGTAGACGAGACAGGCAAGGCGCTGGAGCCAACTTCGCTTAAGCCATCAGCAGAAACCTTGATCCACTGCGAGATTTACCGATTAACCGGATGCGGCGCAATATTCCACATTCACTCTGTATTCAACAGCCTTGTGTCCGAGCTGTATTGGGAGCGGGGCAGCATCCCCGTTCAAGGGGTAGAGCTGATCAAGGCGTTCAACATCTGGCATGATGATGCTGCCATCGACGTACCCATCTTACCAAATTATTCGGACATCCCGCGTATAGCTGATCTCGTAGAGGGCAGTCTGAATCCAGCTATTCCAGGTATCGTGTTGCGTAAGCACGGCATATACGCATGGGGAGCCAACCCATTCGAAGCCAAACGCCATCTTGAAGCGTTCGAATTCTTATTCGAATACGTCTACCGTTGGGAACTGCTGAAGCGATAGTCGATCCTATCACTGGTTATTCGCAAGGTAATGAACCGTTGGAGCTCCATCTCTAACGGTTCATTACCTTGCCCCAAACCACCCAACATCCTCAACCTTTTACCAGTAATAACGTTTGTATACCCAACTTGCTATAAACATAAGCACCCCTAACGACAAGTTGATCCATGCGGACCATATCGCAGCGGTCTTCTCCCTGTTCGCCTGTTTGTGCTTATAATTGCGTACATCCAATCCAAGTGTTATTAGTCCGGATGCCAGGAAGAGTACGACAATGTAATACAAATATCCGACGTAATTGCTGCCCATTCGACTACCTCCGATTATGTCGATTTCCCACCAACTCGGCGTATTTTGTAAATCATGTCTACTTTAAATACCGCGTCCTTGTACATTTCATCCCATGAACCATGAGCTGAATCCACCGTTTTGTTCCAGAAGCCAGGATACTTTGCACGCACATACTCCCCGAATCCGAAGATATCGGATCCCATCACCTGTGTTTTTTTGATCAGGTCTATAATCGCTTTCTGCCCATTCTTAACCAATTGCTGCTCGATCTGATTGATCATTTTGACATCGAGGATTTCGTCATCATTTGACTTCTCTTTGATGTTCCCTTCGGAATTAATTTTTACCAGAAATTCTGGTCGGCCATCCTTGATGGTCACGCTTATTCTCGATGATCGATGGGTGATTTGGTACATGTATAATGTGTTACTACCCGGGACTTCTAGTTGCACGCTATACCCGCTAGGATTCAATCCTTTGACTGCCATGTAAGCACCTATCTCTACCGGTTCCGAATGGCCCACCATCTTCGCGCCACTGAACATGGCTAGTCCGGCAATCCGCATATTCCCGCTTTGAATCAGCTTCACATAGGGCAGGAATGGGTCCATACCAAGTGCGGAGTCCGCTGTCCAGTATGTGCCCACGAATGCATTAGGCAGCTTACCCATGCGGACCGCCTGATCCATGGTAGCCAGCAAATACAAGGAAGGCACTCGCTCCAGCTGAGGCGCCATCTTCATCAGATCCTCCGCTTGATCCTCGCAGACTACCATCCAGGTCGTACGTCTGACATCGGGTGCTCGCCGCAAATAGTCATTGATATCCGACATCCCCAATTTCGCGAATTTTTGAGACAGCACAATGACGCGCAAATGCCCAAAAAACATTCGATCCGCCAGCTCCTGCTGCAAATTGTTGAGCGCATCATCGAGCGTGTACCCAACCGAAGAGAGAACCCACACTGGCTTTTGCCCCTTCCCAGAGCCTCCCCCTTCTCCGGGTCCAAGCGGAATACGTCCTGGAACCGCGATTTGTACAGTTACTTTCAATAAGACTGCATTCGGTTTTGGAAACGAATTTGGCAAATGCGAAGCATTAGCTTCTTTTTTCTCATCTTCTGGACTGGCAATATCGACACCTACGCCTAGCACGAGCGCTCTTTCCTCAATCTCTAGTCGGTCCCAACATCCGGTAAGTAGGGGGATGCAGAACACGGTCAGTAAGAGGTACGCCAGTAATCTCGATCGCGACCTCTCTTGTCTGTTAACGTTGCTTGCGGCTATCTGCCTGAGACGTCTGAACATCGGTATCCTCCCTCTTCTTTCTCAGCATGGCGATCAGCAGCAGCAATAACGGATAACCAAGCGTTATGTACAATCCCACTCTTCCGGCGAAGATGATCACATCGTACATGTGCACTACATTATGCGGCAGCATCGCCAGAACGAATACGAAGGGGATCAGCATGATCGAGAACATCCGGTGATCCTTTAATTTGAACAATTGACTCAACGAGTGGATCGTGAAGTAGTAACTGCAGAATAATGTCGTATAGACGGCAGTCACCCATATCGCTAGAAAAGCCGCGTCCAGCCGTTCTAACACATTCGCTGGCAGCGAGGTTGTTTTGAATAACTCCAGTGTTGGCCAGAGCAACTTGCTAGTCTCTTTGGGACCGAATACAACGATTGTTGCAATTACAATGCACACGTACATGCCACCGGCTATAAGTACGCCCCAGAAAGCAGATTTCATCACGCGTTTCACGGACCTCATAGCGGGAATGACCATCGTGATCACGAATGAGGTTTGAAACAATGAGGCAATGTTAATTCCGCCATTCAACATATCCAGAACGCTATGGTCGCCTCCCCAGAATGGCTGTAGGAACAAAACATTCCCATTCTTCAACGAGAAGATGATAATCAGGACTGCCGGGATTACGACTACCGGAAAATAAAATTGATGAATATAGGCAAAGGTGGTCATATTGTTACGTGTAGATACTGCAGCAAGCAACAACATGACCACGACTGTTATTTCCAAAGGCGTTTTCTTCAGGACGGATGTTACGACCACCTCTCCGAATTCTCTGGCCGCCAGTGCTGTTAGTAAGGCAAAGAACGCAATGATGCAAATGCTGCCTAGTATCGCAGGAATTTTCCCTATTACGTCTTCGCTATACTGAATGATGGTCTTG
The DNA here is from genome assembly GCF_056401635.1 of Paenibacillus sp. P4_E11. Classification (NCBI taxonomy): domain Bacteria; kingdom Bacillati; phylum Bacillota; class Bacilli; order Caryophanales; family Paenibacillaceae; genus Paenibacillus; species Paenibacillus sp. P4_E11. Next base: position 37,992 of record NZ_JBFUIX010000056.1, read on the forward strand.
CTAGGAAATCGTTGTCCCAATTTACTTAAGATCAATATGGATACCATGGATATGAGAATACCGATCACTGTCACTAACGGTGCCCCAGTCCCGCCATGGACCGCAGCAATCAGAGGGAGCGGCAGCACGCCTACTCCAATAATCGAGCTACTGATTATGATGGCCGTCTGAACGGCTGTTACTTGACGTGGATCGTTCATGGGCAGCTCCCTCTCCCTTCTCCTTATTGACCTGTAGGGGCTCCAGGACGTTGGATCTGCTTTTCAACAATTGATCACTCGCCTCTGGGTCCATCTTCTGATTGTTCAATGGGTGAAGAGTGACAGGCCGGCTCTTCATCCACCACAGTGGAGCGCGGACCAGTGAATCTTTCATCCCTTGCCCATCCATCGGCACAATGGGGCTGAGGTACGGCACTCCGAACGAGCGAAGCGAGAGCATATGGTTGGCTACGAAGATGAGCCCCACCATTACCCCGTACAGCCCGAATATTCCTGCCGCCATGATAAGCGGGAACCGCAACAGCCGTAGAGCCAGAGCTGCATTGTAGGCCGGTGTCGCGAAGGAACCTATCGTTGCCAGGGCGATGACAACAACAGTGATCGGACTGACGAACCCCGCGGAAACCGCAGCCTGACCCACTACGAGAACACCAACAATCGATAGTGCTCCCCCTACTTGCTGGGGAAGTCGAATCGTCGCTTCGCGCAGCACTTCCATCGATGCCTCCATGAGCAGTACTTCGATTACAGATGGGAAAGGCACACCCGCTCTCCCTCCGGATACGGCTACGGCGAATTCCGTCGGGATTAATTCCGGATTAAATGAGATAATCGCGACATAGAGTGCAGGAAATATGAGCGAGAACATTAGGGCTAACAATCTAGCCATACGAATGAAACTCATGACGATGAACCGTTCGTTGTAGTCCTCGGCTGTTTGATAAAACTGTGTGAATACCGCCGGTAATATTAAAGCGATCGGCGATCCTTCGACTAATATTACGACACGCCCCTCCATAAGGTTGGCTACTGCTTTATCCGGCCGCTCCGTGTTCTGGATTTGCGGAAATGGCGTGAAATGATTGTCCTGAATAAACTGCTCCAAGTATCCGGAGTCCATAATGCCGTCGATATCAATCATGCTAAGTCGCTTGTTCACTTCTTCGACCAGGGCCGGATTGACAATTCCTTTGATAAAGCAGATCGAAACAGTCGAACGCGTCAGTCGCCCGATCTTCATCGTTTTGACCGTGAAATCCGCCGTTTGCAGTCGATACCGCATAAGTGCAATATTCGTGCACATGACCTCGATGAAACCTTCCCTCGAGCCACGAATGACTTGCTCGGTCTGAGGTTGATCGATCGATCGTTTGTCAATATTTCTCGTGTCGAATAAGAAGCCTTCTTCCATCCCTTGCACATGGATCAGTGTACGTCCCCCAAGCAAGCCTTCTATGAGCATGCTCCATTTCTTTTCCGTCACACCGTCACTAGGATAGAGGAAATCGTCTAGCAGCATCTGACGTAATTGTTCTCCTTGCAACGGCGCCGTCTCTCTACGGTTGGCAATAGTCATGAATGGCTTCAACACATCTTGTTGCGCCATATTCGTCATGTGGGAGAAGTAGATGATGACCGCCGGAACACTTCCCATTACTTTGAATCTTCGGATGATGAAATCATCGTTATCCCCTAGAAGATCAGATACATATTGAATGGTTTCTTCGATATGTTCCGTCATATGCTTGGGAGTATCCGATGAGGAGTCAGAAGATGAACCAGAGGAACGACTGTGGTAGCGTTTGAGCACTTTACTTTTTTTCTTCAGCCAAGACAAGCTAGACATCGATTTTTCTACCCCCATTCTGCATAGATCCGATCACAATCGGTTTCATTATTCGCAGCTTGGAGGAAAATTATCCTAACTCTTAGAGGAAATAGGTAACGTGTGGGCAATCCTACAAAAAAGGAAACCCTAACCRTAAGTTCAACGGTCAAGGTTTCCTGTCTAAGGCATTAAGTTCCTATTTGGACTGCGGGCGTCCCCCGCGAAACTTTTGCGTATATTCCTTCGCTTGCTCAGTCGTGAACACCCGATTGCGGCTCCATTCCAGCAAGATCCGATCCACATAGCGGAAATGCAGTTTGCCGGCGAATACAGCTTCCTTCAACGCAGCCAGAATGAGCTGTTCCGGGAAGTGATCCTGATCGAGCCATTGCGAGATCGTCTCGCATTCCATCGGCGTCAGTGGGCGAGCGAATTCCTTCTCGAACACGGTGAAGATGTCCTTGTCCTTACTTGGCTCCGATCGACGAAGTGCTTCTGCCTGCTCTTCCTGACGCAACTCCGCCCACCTGGCGGCAAGCTTCCGGTATAGCGGGAGCAAGTTATACCGCTCCGAGCGAATCCCGGTAATCGGATCTTCTTCCTCGTCAATCTGGATGAACTGCTGCTGAACGAGCCGCTGCAGCGCTTTGACCGCCGTATCCGGCGCAGCCGTCATCCTCGCCTGGATCTCGTCCAACGTGGGGAACTCCTTACCTTCCTTCTCACGGAAGGCGATCAAGTGAATGAGCAACATCGCTTCCGTCTCCGATAGCTTGAGTGCTGCATACGATTGCAGCAGCAGGGCCGGAATCGCCACCGAACCTTCGCGAAGCGCGGCCGTCAACCCTTGCTCGATCCGCTTCCATTGTTCATCTCTTCGCATCATCGGTTCTCCTCGTTATGGATATAGTCGGTTCAAGAGGCGTGGGAATGGAATGGTCTCACGCACGTGTTCCAGTCCACATATCCACGCCACTGTCCGCTCCAGCCCTAATCCGAAGCCGGAGTGCGGCACAGTTCCATACTTGCGTAAATCCAAATACCAGCGGTATGCTTCTTCCTGCAGCTCATGCTGCTCGAATCGCTCCTGCATCAGCACCGGATCATCGATTCGCTGGCTGCCGCCGATAATCTCGCCGTAGCCTTCAGGTGCGATCATGTCCGCACACAATACAACCTCCGGCCGATTCGGATCCGGCTTCATATAGAACGCCTTGAACGAAGCCGGATAGTGCGTAATAAACACCGGCTTGTCGAAATGCTTGGCAATCTCGGTCTCATGCGGTGCACCGAAATCTTCGCCCCAAGGCAGATCGTAACCGCTCTCCTGCAGCAGTTGAATCGCTTCATCGTATGTAATGCGGGGGAACGGCGCAGTTATGCTCTGTAGCTTGCTAATGTCGCGCTCCAATGTCTGCAGCTCCTTCGGGCAATGTTCCAATACGGATTGCACGATGAACGACACGAATTGCTCCTGGACGCGTAAGTTTTCCTCGTGATCGATGAAGGCCATCTCGGGCTCAATCATCCAGAATTCAATCAGATGACGGCGCGTCTTCGATTTCTCAGCGCGGAACGTTGGTCCGAACGAATATACCCGTCCCAATGCCATGGCGGCTGCTTCCATATACAGTTGCCCGCTCTGGGTCAAGTAGGCGTCCTCATCAAAATACTTGGTATGGAATAGATTCGTCGTCCCCTCACACGACGATGGTGTCAAGACAGGGGGATCCACTAAGTAAAAGCCGTTCGTGTCAAAATATTGTTGAACAGCACGAATGATTTGGGCCCGAATAACCATTATCGCCCTCTGTCGCGGCGAACGCAACCATAAGTGACGGTGATCCATCAAGTAGTCGACACCATGCTCCTTAGGAGTGATTGGGTATTCTTCCGCCACTTGAATCGTCTCCACGCCGGTAACCGATAGCTCATATCCACTCTGGCTTCGTTCGTCAGCTCGAACAACACCAGTCACATATAAGGAGCTCTCCTGTGTCAGCTTGCCCGCCTGGACCCACACCTCATCCGGCACTTCCGCTTTCATAACGACACCTTGAATGAAACCCGTTCCGTCGCGCAGCTGCAAGAACTGAATCTTCCCGCTCGAGCGTTTGTTGTATAGCCAGCAGCCGATTGTTACGCTCTCACCTACGTGGTCCTTGACACTTCGAATCACGTTTAAGTTCATCATCAATCAACCTCCATTAATAACCCGGAACGTATCCCGGGCAATCATTAATTCCTCGTTCGTCGGAATAACCATCACCGCTACAGCCGAATCCTTCGTAGAGATAAGCCGATCTGCGGAGCTTCGTATTGCATTGGCTGCTTCATCCAGCTTCACACCCATGAATGTCAATTGCGAGCATACAGCTTGCCGCAACACCGGACTGTTCTCGCCGACTCCAGCAGTGAATACAAGGGCATCCATGCCATTCATGGCAGCCGCATAGGAACCAATATATTTGCGCAGCCGGTATTCATACATATCGAAGGCTAGCCTTGCATTGCCATTGCCTTCTTCCATCGCGCGAATAATCTCCCGCATATCGCTGCTCATCCMGGAGATAGCGTACAGCCCGCTATGCTTATTCAACATGGAATTTACTTCGCGGAGCGTCAGCTCCTCCTTCTCCATCGCATAAGGCACGATGGCCGGGTCAATATCGCCGCTCCGCGTCCCCATCATTAGTCCTTCCAATGGGGTCATGCCCATGCTAGTATCATAGGACTTGCCATCCATGATTGCTGCTACACTTGCACCATTCCCGATATGGCAAGTGACCATCTTCAGTTGATCCAGAGGTCGGTTTATCAAATCTGCCGCGCGCCCGCTCACATAAGCGTGAGACGTCCCGTGAAACCCGTACCGCCGAATGCGGTGTTTACGGTAGAGCACCATGGGGATCGGGTATAAGTAACTTTTGGCTGGCATCGTATGGTGATACGCGGTGTCGAAGCATACGGCTTGCGCTACATCCGGCAAGATAGCTTCGACAGCCTGGATGCCCATCATATGTGAAGGGTTGTGCAACGGAGCAAGATCATACAACCGCTTGATCTCCTTCTTCACATCTCTAGTAACGCGGACAGTCGCCGAGAAGGTTTCCCCACCATGTACGATTCGATGACCTACAGCATGCACTTCCGACATCGACGCAATGACCCCGCGCTCTGGATGAACGAGATTCGCCAGCACTTCGCGCATCGCGGCGGTATGATCTAGTATTTCCATGACGTCGCGGAATTCTTCATTGCCTGTCGGCTCATGGGTTACGATAGCGGTATCAAGGCCGATCCGCTCGACCTTACCGCGAGCTTTCGTCGACTCATCCGACATGTCGAACAGCTGGTACTTCAGCGAAGAGCTCCCTGTATTAATAACGAGGATGTTCACAATCGGTCTCCCTCCTTATCATAGCGGAAGAACCCTTCTCCCGTCTTCACGCCCAACCGTCCAGCACGTACCATTTGTTTCAGTATATACGACGGACGATATTTCAAGTCCCCGAATTCCCGGAATAATCCGTCCATTGCAGTCAGTACAGCGTCCAACCCGAATCGATCGGCTAACTCCAGCGGTCCATACTTAAAATGATACCCGATTCTCATAGCAGAGTCGATATCCTCGGCCGTTGCCACTCCTTCGGACAACGTATGCATCGCTTCGTTAATTAGCACATTGATGAGCCGTGTCGTCACGAAACCGGGCGATTCGTAGACCATCACGCCCTTCTTCATAATCGTCTCTTCTACAAAATAATTCGTTCGCTCGTAAATTACGTCAGAAGTTTTCAATCCCCGAACAATTTCAACCAGATCGTTCTTAGCTGCAGGATGAACGAAATGAAGACCGATTACCCGATCAGGATGTTCTGTAGCACTTGCCAGCTCGGTCAAACTCAAGGTTGAAGTATTGCTAGCCAAAATAATTGAGCTCGAACAAACCTGATCCAGTTGGCGGAACAACTCCATCTTGCTAGACAAATCTTCACTGATGGTTTCAATAACCAGCTGGCAATCAGAGAGTTCAGACAGTCCTGCTGTTTTATGAATACGTGATAGGATTAATTTTTTCTCGGTCTCGGTAATACCCCACTTCTCGATTTGCCGATCCAGACTAACCTCGATTTGACATAATGTCTGGTTGAGATTAAGTTCAGTCTGCTCCAGAAGCAGCACTTCAAGTCCCGCGGATGCTAGCATTTCTGCAATGCCTTGCCCCATCGTTCCCCCGCCAACGACCCCGATTTTCGTGAAAGGCATGATCATGATGTCCCCTCCAAACCTATAACTTTCGTTATCAATTACTCATGAATTTCATATGCTTCATATGTTACCGTACTACGAAAAAGCGATAGAAGCAAGTTACTCAGCTAGTCCGTCCAATCGGATCGCAGCAGCGTTAATATGGCAAGGCAGCTGTTCGTATTCTCCTAGTTGCTTCACGATAGGATATAGTTCTCTTAGGGCGTTCTGATCCAGTTTCCCGATGGTAGACACTTTCACCATTTCCTTGGACGTAATCCCCGAGAATGCTTTGGCATAATGGTTCGTTGGCAGGACGGCCGTTATCCCGATCGCATAATTCGCAGCCGAGAATGGGGTGTAAGCTCCAATCAGAATTTCACCGGCATGCTTCAGATGATCCAATATGTACGTCTGACTGTCCTCTTCACAGACAATCATTACATGTTCAGGAGCGAATTGATTGATATACGCACAGGCTCTCTCCATATCGGGCACAACAATGATAGCCCCCTTCCCAGACGGACCGAATACGCTTTGCAAATTGCTCCTTCTCATAGGCTCGACTTGTTGCATTCGTTCCAGCAGGTTCGATTCCACTTGCCTAGCCAGACGGAGAGAAGTGGTGACTAGTAGAGAGGAAGAATCCGGTCCATGTTCACCTTCATTCATCAGATCATACGCTAGAACCAATGGATCGGCCGAATCATCGGTCAGGATCACGCTTTCTGTCGGTCCGATGCCCAATACACTTTTCTTGCCAAATGTCATGGCTACACTCATAGCAGCTGCAATTCCACCTGGACCCGGGCCAAATATCCCATCTACCTCAGGTACAGATTCGGTCCCTTGAGCAAATGCCGCGATGATCGACACCCCATTCCCGATGACAAACCCATCCGCACCTGCGAGTTTGGCTGCCGCAACGGTTCCCGGATCACCCAAGCCATTAGCCTGTGGAGGCAAGCCAACCATGATGTTGCCTACACCTGCCACTTTTGCCGCCGTCACGAGCATGATTGCCGTGGATAATAGTGGTCCTTTGCGCGACGGAATCCAAATACCAACGCTATCCAAGGGAGATACGTTCTCGCCGATTGTAGTCCCGGGTCTAATAAGCTGGTCCCACGACTTCGGCAACAACAGTTCATTAACTTCCCGTACGTTGTGAATCGCTCGCTCAATAGCTGAACGTGTGTCGGAGGACAAGGAGTCTATGCTGCGGTCCACTTCCTCATCCGACATCACCAAGCGATCTAATTGTACGCCATCGAACTTCCTCGTCATTGCCTGGATTCCAGCATCCCGGTCTCTAGCAATCTCATCGAATATGGACCATACGCCTGCCAACACCTCTCTGTTGAATAAAAGCTTATGATTTTCAAATTTCCGATCCAATGGTTCCTTGTCTTTCGGTAGTTGATAAATTAGGCTGTTCATTCCATAACCTCCTCTTAGAAAATAAAAAAGAGCCCCGTGCAGGTTACAATACACCTGCTGGGCTCTCGTGTTACAAGTCCGCAGGTATAACGCCAACAGGCGTCAGTACCTACGGAAAGGATGATTTCCGTCGTACAAACGCCTAGCTTGGATGATGGTTATTGGATATGCGCAGACTCAACTTAAAATCATACATCGTGCTTGTCCTCCTTCATCACTTGCGATCATTATATAAGAATACGCCAAAAAACTCCAGCCTCAGGCTGAAGTTTTGGCTCTTATATCACCTAGCAGTTCCCGAAACTGGTCGCCGGTCAACACTTCTTCACGAATCAGAATGTCCAGACTTTGCTCGAACACGTTACGGAACCGTTCCAACAGTTCCCTAGTTGTCGTAATCAAGCTTTCCAATATGTCTGTATTTTCCTTCATCAATTCTTCCTTCGTCACCATACGTCGGTCCACGATGCCCAGTCCAGTTAATCCGGAATCCATCATGGTGCCGACTAAATTCAGTGCCTGTTCGAAATCGTTCCTGGAGCCTGTGCTGCGGCCACCATAAAACATCTCTTCGGCAACCGATCCACCGAGCGCAATCATAATCTGCTGTTCGATCTCATGCTTCGTATACAAATATTGATCCTGTTGTGGATTGTGTCTCACATAACCAAGCGCTTGCCCTCTCGGACTGAGTGAAACCATCGAGACGGATTTCGGCTTGACCTCTTCCGCTACTATCGCATGGCCCAGCTCGTGAAGGGCGACACGGCGGCGTTCTTCCATCGTCGCTTCCCGGTCCGTCTTCTCGCCCATCATGACCTTATCGATCGCAAGCGAGAAGTGAGGCTGCCGCACGACAGTATCCGTGTCTCGCATCGCATAGATGGCGGCTTCATTCATCACGCTCTCCAGTTGAGCGCCAGAAAAGCCGAATGTTTCTGCTGCTACCCGCTCCAGGCTAGCCTCGGCATCGACTGGCTTATTCTTCGCATGGATTTGCAGTACATGCAGACGGCCCTTCTTATCGGGCAAATCTACTTGAATATGTCGATCGAATCGACCGGGACGTAACAAAGCGCTGTCCAGCATTTCCTTGCGATTCGTGGCTGCCATAATCAGAATACGCGGTGTTTCGGACGTATGAATGCCGTCCATCTCGGTTAGCAGTTGATTCAGCGTCTGATCATACTCACGCTGCTGACCACCTTCCCGCTTACCACCGATAACATCGATTTCATCGATAAAGATGATGGCGCTCTGTTTGTTCTCCTTCGCCGCTCTCGCACGTGCATCCTTGAATAGATCACGGATCCGACTTGCGCCTACACCC
>NZ_JBFUIX010000057.1:0-46180 GCF_056401635.1 Paenibacillus sp. P4_E11
ATGTTCCCGATCCAATACATGAACAAGAGGATGACAAGGAAAATAATCGCATTTCCCAAGTCCGGTTGAATGATGACCAGCACGAACGGAAGGAACACCATGAACCCAATCGGAATAACATCCCTCCACAGGCGCAGTGCCTCACCCTGCCTTCGGCCGATATAAGCAGCCAGTGCTACGATCACAATCAATTTCATCAGCTCTGCAGGTTGGAAATTGAATCCGTATGGCAGCTCGAACCAACTCTTCGAGCCGTGAACGTCGGCCCCGAACATATAAACAGCGACCAGCAGCGCGATACCGAATATATAAAAGTATAGAGCACCTTTAATCAGTAGCCTGTAATCCAGGAACATCGCGCCGAAGCAAACAAAAAAACCGATGCCGTAGTTAATTAGGTTCTTCGTGTCCGTATTTGCATATCCCGGGTTATTGGCCGTAGCGCTATGCACGACAATTGTACCAATCACCATGAACACGAGCAGAATGAACACCATGAACCAATCTGTTTTTTTCAGTTTCTCTAACAAAATCGTATCATCCTATTCCAAGAAACTTCTTCATTCGAATGAGTACGCCCGGCTTCTCTTCCAGCGGCATTAAGGGGACCGTATCACCAAGCATGCGGCGGGCAATGTTCCGATAGGCGATAGCTGCCTTCGACTTCGGATTCATTACTGTGGGTTCCCCGCTGTTCGCTGCTTTGATGACATGCTCGTCATCCGGCACAATTCCGAGCAGATCAATGGCCAACACGGAACAAATCTCGTCAATATCGAGCATATCGCCCTTCTTGACCATATTTACCCGGATCCGGTTAATAATAAGTTTCGGTCCTTGAATCTTCTCCTGTTCGAGCAACCCGATAATCCGGTCGGCATCGCGAACTGCTGCATTCTCCGGCGTTGTGACGACAATCGCTTTGTCCGCGCCTGCGACCGCATTCTTGAAGCCTTGTTCAATCCCGGCCGGGCAATCGATAATGACATATTCGAAATCTTTCTTCAATTCCAATATGATGTCCCGGACACTCTCAGGTGAAACCGCATGCTTGTCTTTCGTCTGAGCGGCAGGCAGCATATACAGTTCATCGAACCGTTTATCCTTAATCAGAGCTTGAGGCAAGCGGCACCGGCCTTCAACGACATCTACCAGATCATAAATAATCCGATTTTCCAAGCCCATCACCACGTCCAGATTACGTAGACCGATATCTGTGTCAACCATGCACACTTTTTTGCCTAGCAATGCCAAAGCTGTGCCTAGATTAGCCGAGGTCGTCGTCTTGCCGACGCCGCCTTTCCCCGATGTGATTACAATTGCCTCTCCCATAACTGCTCACTCTCCTTCCATATACCCCAAAAAGTGATGCGATGCTTCGATGATTATTCCGGGTACTTTTCGGGGACCCCGAATTATTCACCACAAAAGTGACGCGATGCTTCATTTCTGTGACGCGATGCTCCTGCTTCAAAACGTGTTGTAATGATGGTCCGGCCTCAAACGATGAAGCTGACTGATTTTATCAATTTCCATCTTGCCCTGATGAATATAAGCGAATTCCATATAAGCGTCTTCCAAGCCCCACTCGTCAGGTGGGCGGCTAATAATCTCTGCAATTCGCAGTTGGGTCGGCTTCAGATAGGACGCGRCTATAATCGCCTGTTCATCCCCATCGATACCCGCATGCGCCATCCCGCGCAACGCCCCCATCACGATAATATCACCCGTACACAATATCGTCCCACCTGGGTTCACATCACCTAGATAAAATAAGTTCCCCTCGTGACGAATACTCTGACCGGACCGAACAATACCCTTCATCACTGTAATCGGCCCGTTTCCTTGCTCCTCATCCGGTCCTTCCTTCGAATCAGAGTCAATAGATTGGACAAGCAAATTCCCCTGCGAGCTGAATATCTGCTTAATCTGTTCCCGTTCGGTTTCTCCAATCGTTCGCTTTCCCATTCGGATATGGACATGGATAATGGGGCCGGTTAAGATACGCCGGTGTGTTTTTTCCAGTTTGTGCTGAATCTCCTGCAGCAATGTCGAGAAATCGCAAGCATCGTCCAGCAAAAACACCAGACCGTCTTTGACTCCCTTAATGGTGACGTGCTGCTGCTTCGTTTCCGCCATTGACGTTCCCCCCAGCCCTAGCGTTTCGAAGAAACGCACTTCGTAAGCAATAACCCAAGCGTTTCGAAGAAACGCACTTCATAACGCAGCTCCGTAAGCATACAATTCGTTTGTCGTCCAGGCTTTTCCTGCAACTACATCCCGAATCCTATTATTTCTCTTCGCCTTCTCGCGCCGATTCCTTCGGTTCCAGCCATTTGCGAGCCGGGAGGTAGAGAGCGAGAGCAAGTAGAAGATTGAACATCGTGCTTGGCAACATTTGATGCAGAAACGCCCATTCCATCGTCACCCGAATCACGTTCAGGAAGAGGCGATATATGCCGAATAGTAGAGTCTCGTAAAACAACAAACCGCAAAGCGCCACAATGAGACTTGTCACAATGCCGAATTGAGCTCGGCGGAACGACAATCCGGCGACATAACCGACTAATCCGAGAGTAAACGAATACACGCCAATGGAATGCCCGTAGTAGATTACGTCCTGGAGCAGCCCGAAAGCCAATCCATATGTAAGTCCCAAATACCGGTTCGTGAATAGGGAAATATATAAAACAGCAATGAGTACTAAATGGGGCGTAACATACACCTTCGATTGCCAGCTCTGCGGAATGATCCACTCAGCCAATGTACCTTCCAGAACAAAGCAACCCAACAGTACGAGTGTGATCCAATAGTGCCTCATGAACATCACCTCTGCTCTGGCACTTCGACGACGAATACTTCGCGAAGATGACTAAACGATGCGAACGGCTTGATGTAAGCAGTGTGAGTAATCCCGAAGTCGCCTTCGATTTTCTCGACTATGGTCCCGATCTCGATCCCCCGCGGAAATAATTGGCCCAATCCGGACGTAATTACGACATCGCCTTTGGTCATTTGATCGGTTTTCGGAATTTTGTTCATGACCAGCATTTCCTTTTCACGGTCGTAGCTCTCGATGATGCCAAACGATTCGTTATCTTTGTTCTTAACTGTGACAGCAATAGACTTCGAACTATTAGAGAGAACATCAATATCCGTAAGAAGCTGGACATTCGAATAGAAAGGAGAGACCCGATTAACTCGTCCGATCAGCCCTTCAATCGAGATCACAGCCATATTCTCCTTAATGCCGTCCTTCTCGCCCAAGTTGATCGTGACCGTATTGTTATACTGGTCCGGGCTTGAGGCCGTTACTTCTGCAATCCGGTATTTGTACTGGTTCGCCTGCTGTTGACGTTCCGTGAAGCCTAACGCGTCCTTCAGCCGTTTGTTCTGCGATTCCAGATCGTTCAATCGTGCCGTATCCTTCGCATAGCGAGTTAATGTAAGCTTCAGCGCACGGTTCTCGTCATACAGAACCGTGAGCCTATGCATATCTTCAAAGAAGCCCGCTATCACACGAGCGGGCTTGTACACCAATCCTTGAATCCATGAAACAGAGTCTTTTGTAAACCGTTCCGGCCATGTCATCTTCTCGCGGTTCCCTAATGTGAGACCCATCAGAGCAATGAAAAATATAAACCCGAACATGAGGATGATGAGCCTCTTATTACCAAACCATTTAAACAATGTGGACACCTTCTAATCGATTGTCTCCCAACATAAGCGGTCAATCAATACTTTCTGGATTTAGTGGAAGCACCAGGTCTGGATTTGAACAAATGGATGTTTTCCAGAGCACGGCCTGTACCGATTGCGACGCAATCGAGCGGATTCTCGGCGACAAGAACGGGCATACCGGTCTCACGGGTCAACAGCTTGTCCATGTTACGAAGCAATGCACCGCCACCAGTCAACACGATACCACGATCCATAATGTCCGCCGATAATTCCGGTGGGCACTTCTCCAGCGTCACCTTCACCGCATCGATAATGTGATTGATCGTATCTGTAAGCGCATCTGTGATCTCATCAGACGTTACACTCATCGTCTTAGGTAGACCGCTGACAAGATCCCGTCCACGAATTTCCATCGTTTCCGGTTTATCCATCGGCAGAGCGGATCCAATCTCCATCTTCATCTGCTCGGATGTGCGCTCCCCAATCATCAAGTTGTACATCCGCTTGATATACTGGGTAATCGCCTCATCCATCTCATCACCGGCAATCCGGATCGAACGGCATGTTACGATACCGCCTAGCGAGATGACGGCGACCTCGGTCGTACCTCCGCCGATATCAACGACCATGCTGCCGGTCGGTTCCCATACTGGCAAATCGGCGCCGATCGCAGCTGCGAACGGCTCCTCGATCGTATAGGCTTCCTTGGCGCCTGCCTGCTTGGTTGCATCTTCAACAGCGCGCTTCTCCACCGCGGTAATCCCGGATGGCACGCACACCATAACGCTAGGACGGCTGCGGAACAACATTCGCTGCTTCTGCGCCTGTCTCAGGAAATAGTTAATCATCGTAGCCGTTGTGTCGAAGTCGGCAATGACGCCATCCTTCATCGGACGTACTGCCCGGATGTTGCCTGGTGTACGGCCAATCATCTTCTTGGCGGCCTCACCAACAGCCTCAATTGTTTTTGTATCGGTACGCAGGGCGACCACAGACGGCTCCCTGACCACTATGCCTTTGCCTTTGACATAAACTAACGTGTTAGCGGTTCCCAAGTCGATTCCCAAATCTTTTGTAAAGCTGCCAAACATTTTGTAATCTCCTTCCTAATGCTGCCTGTAAATTGCAGTCCGTCTTTTATTATATTACAGATAGCCTAGTTCCTTCAAACTTACGCTAGTTCGATCACCGATAATAATATGGTCAAGAAGCTCAATCCCAAGCAGCTCACCAGCTTCAGCCAATCTGCGTGTAATTTGAATATCTTCCGGACTAGGGGTAGGATCACCACTTGGGTGATTGTGCGCGCATACAATCGAAGCACTGCTCCGCTTGACTGCGGCGAGAAAAACTTCACGAGGATGTACAATCGAAGCGTTCAAGCTACCCATAGATAGCGTCTCCCGACCGACAACTTGATTTTTCGTATTGAGGAACAAACAGACGAAATGCTCCTTTTGCAAATATCGGAGGTCTTCGGCAAGCAGGTCAGACACATCCTTCGGCGATCGGATCGTAACCGTCTCACCTTGGGAAGTCCGAGCAATACGTCGCCCTAGCTCAATGCCAGCTTGAATCTGCAGAGCCTTGGCATCGCCGATTCCACGAATCGCTGTGAGCTGCTCCGTACTCATCTCGACCAGATTCCTCAAGCCGTCTGCTTGTACTAATAACCGTTGGGCTAAATTCACCGCCGACTCGGAAACGGTTCCGGTTCGGATTAAGATTGCCAGCAGCTCGGCATTGCTGAGCGACTGGGCCCCATACTGAAGCATGCGTTCTCTGGGTCTTTCCTCATGGGGGATATCGCGCAGTGTTACGATTGGCGATTCCATCAATTCCCCTCTTTCTTCGAACAAATCCATTTGCGGGATCGTTTACCCATTATATCATTTCCTGGATGAGATTGCGGATAAAAAAACAGATGAGACATAACGGATCATAAGTACCCGTCAAATGAGGAAGCAAAAAGGCTACCGGGAACAGCGACGGTAGCCTTTCGTGTACCTGACATCTCTCAGATCGCTCTAACGATCAGCAAGCAGCTTGTTCAGTCGTGCTGGGAAATTCGTGATGATACCCTGTACTCCAGTCTCCAGTAACTGAGACAAATCCGCTTCCGAGTTGACGGTCCATGGATATACTTGGTAGCCATGCTCAATCATCTGACGGACGTCTCTTGCGTCGATATGCTTGAAGTGAGGATGCAAGGAATACACCGGCATATTCGCCGCTCCCGCCAGCAGTACATGGCTAACCGGGTTATTGCTGTACAATAAACCTACCTTGATCTCTGGCGCCAATTGCTTCAAGAGATACAAACATTTGTGGTCGAAGGAAGAGATGACGACTGATTCCATTCTGCCGCTACGATTCAACAAATCGATCAACCTCTGTTCGATTTGATGATCAGCATGATCCTTGATTTCAATGTTGATCACGAAATCGGCCGGAACGAGGTCGAATACTTCTTCAAGTAGCGGAAGGCGTTCTCCTTTGAACTTAGGGTTGAACCACAGCCCAGCATCCAATTGCTTCAGTTCAGCAACAGTCATTTTACGAATAGCGCCCTTGCCATCTGTCGTACGATTGACGGTCTCATCGTGACACACGATTAACGCTCCGTCCGCTGACATATGGATATCCAGCTCGAACGCATCGGCCCCTTGCTCCAATGCCAATCTGAACGATCCCATCGTATTCTCAGGCGCTTCTCCCATTGCTCCACGATGACCGATGACAAGAAATGGTTTCTGACTCATATAGATCTCTCCCTTATGTGTGTAACATATCACATTTCAATAACATCTGATAAAGAAGACTTAGCGGCAGACCCATCACACTGTAAAAATCTCCCTCGATCTTCTCTATAAATAAAGCACCACGCCCTTGTACCCCATAGGCTCCCGCCTTATCGTTCGGCTCACCGGTACTTATGTACATCGCAATTTCTTCAACACTCATGGGCCTGAATGTAACCTTGCTGACCGTATAGCCGACAACTACTCCAGGCTTCCCGTCAGCGTTCTCCGAGACAATCCGATAGTGACTAGCGACATCAGATGAATGGGTGTTGTCCGGGTTCGGTATATACTCTATGGCTGACTGGGTTAACTGCGAGTCTATACACGCTACTCCGGTGTAAACTTCATGGGTACGGCCTTGTAACAAGCTCAGCATCCGGGCTGCGTCCTGCTCGTTCTCAGGCTTACCCATCACCTCACCGTTCAGTACCACAATGGTATCGGAGCCGATAATCATTCCATCTACAGATCGATCGAGGTTAGTCTTCGATGCGAACGCCTTGCGCAGAGAAAGCTGCATCACGATGTCCTCGGGCGCAGTGCTCGGCTCTACCGACTCGTCTGCATAGCTCGGAGCAAGCAGGACAGGCAACCGGAAAGTCTGGATTAATTCATGCCTTCTCGGCGAAGAGGAGGCCAATATTAATGTGCGTGGCGAGGTCGAATCTGCTTCCATTTCTATCCTCCGTCCTTTATTGTCAATCTTATTATAGTTTACGATAAATCCAGATCGCCAGTCCAACACTCACAATGCTAATTAAATTGAGCTTAATGTGCAGTGAAATATCATACTTCACCACATTGAAATCAGCGCTCGGCTCCCAAGCAATTTGGGCGGAACGGGTTAAGAAGGTCAACCACTCCACGGAACTAAGCAATTGTGTGAAGATAGCCCCTGTCAACAAACCCAGCAGTACAAAAACAAACAGCGTTATACTGTTTTTCTTCATCGGTATTCATACCTTCCCTAGTTTGTCCACCATTTTCCATGCTTTTCATTATAAACGGAAGGTTGAATCGTGACAACACAAGTCGAATCGCGCGGAAAATGTTGTCGAAATACAACAAATTAGGCACATTTTCCTGTTACACAATGCTCCTTTCCCTAGTACAATTAAGTTACGTATGTTTTTGGCGTTCGATATTCCTAACTTTTAGGGGGAAATTGACCTTTTTGGGGTAACTATTAGGAGGATAGCATCATGATAGACAACAAGACTTATAGCACAAGGACAGGCCGTATCCGCAGTTCAACGAAATCTAGCAACTCATTACGCGTCAAGCTAGGATGCGTGGCAATCGTCGGCATGCTTATATTCAGCGCCCCGGGTGCGGCTTCGGCTGCCAAAATAATGGTGGACGCCGGGCACGGCGGTTCAGACCCTGGCGCTATCGGAGTAAACGGCTTGCAGGAGAAAGAAGTCAATCTGGATATTGCTATGAAACTCAAGGGCGAGCTGCTGCTTAGAGGCTATGAAGTAGCGATGACCCGAGAGACCGACCAGTACATAAGCTTGGCCGACCGTGTGGAGATCACCAATGCATCCAAGTCGGATTTGTTCGTATCTGTACACGCCAACTCCAATCCTTCAGGGGTCCCTAACGGATCCCAGGTCTTATACTATGATAAAGATTACCCACAGAAAGATTATCCAGCGAGTGATGCCATGACCGCCTTATCTCCGCAGAGCAAAAGCCTGGCGCAATCTATTTTGCACCATGTCCTGGCAACCGCCAAGACTGCCGACAAAGGACTTGTCCCCAGCGCGGTGTTTGTCGTACGAATGGGACAGATCCCTAGCATTCTTGTAGAGACTGCTTTCCTAAGCAACGCAAGCGACGCCGCCCTCTTGGCCGACAATACGATGCGGCAGAAATTCGCATCCGGCATCGCCGATGGAATTCAAGCTGTTCTGGCTCCTGCACCTCCTGAACCAGCCGAATTCGCTGATCTGCAGAAGCACTGGGCCAAGGAAGCTGTTGTCAGGCTGAAGGACAAAGGTATCGTCGAAAGCGCCAAGTGGTTCTACCCGGATCGCTCGATAACTAGAGCCGAACTGCTCACAATGCTTAATCGTCAATTCGCGTTCGGACAACGACTGCCAGGCAAGGTGGAGCCAGGCGTGAATGTCCCGGTGTTCTGGGATTTACCATCCACCCATTGGTCATTCGAAGTCGTGAATCGGGCGTTGGGACTAGCTTATGTCGACGGCTACCCGGATCAGACGATTCGACCTGATCAAGCTGTAACCCGTGCCGAAGCCGCAGTATTGCTGCAACGCATTATGCTGCTTGCCAAACCGGACAAGCCTATCACGGATACCGGATTCAACGATGTGCCGAGCAGCAACTGGGCAGCCGCTGCCATCGTTCAGCTGGCTAAGAAAGAGCTTATTAATGGCGTAGCTGACAAGAAATTCGCTCCCGACAAGAACATGACCCGGGCCGAAATGGCATTGCTGTTGGATCGTGTGAAACCTCAAGATATCGTGAAGCCGACGGAAACGCCAAAGCCAACAGAAACGCCTCGGCCGACAGTGACACCGAAACCAACGGAATCGCCGAAGCCTACCGAGACGTCGAAGCCGACGGAATCGCCAAGGCCGACGGAGACACCGAAGCCAACAGAACCTCCGAAGCCTTAATGAGCAAACTGTTATACATGGAATAAGAACCGTCCGTACGCTTCGGACGGTTCTTTTCAAATCTCTACACACTGCACACTACCTATTACCTCGCCGAGATCAGGCGCAGCAACTCATTCTCCAGCAACACATATTGCAGAGTCCCGTTCTGGGCTTGCCACAGATAAGACGCGGATGGGTTCTTCTTATACTCATCCATCGACAAGACTGCTGTGTTCAAGGCTGCGTTCATCTTTTGCAGCAGCGCTTTCTGCTCCTCAGTTAAGCCTTCACCCATAGCGGAGGCCGTCCCGCTCCAAGCCTGATGTACCGAATGAATCGCCTGCAATGTGTTGTCCTCTAGCGGCCCGGGTGTCGTTTCCTTCAAGTGCAACGCCGTTACATTGGTCAGCGATGTAGTCAATTTACCAGCTTGCGTGAAATAGGTATCAACCACGGTTGGTTGCTTACCGTTCCATCTGATGCTAGTTACGACTGGAGTCGATAGCGTCTTAATGTAAACCTCTAGTTTCTGAGCCTTCAGACGAGTACTAATCGCGAGTGCCTCGTCTCGACCAGGTGTCATCCCGGCATACACATAAACTTTATCAGATGCCTGGGATACAGCAGCCAATCCCAGCTTGCGCAGCTCAGCTTGAGCGGCGTCGGCCCCCTGCTGATTGGCGAACGCTCCATATTGCAGAAGTGTATAAGTGCGAGCCGGGACACGGACTGCAACTGTCGCGGATGATGCCGCTGCGGGAGCCGCAGTAGATGGATTCGCGCTTGGATTAGGCTTAACAGCCGAATCTCCATTCGTCGTATTCGTTCCACCATTCGTCCCAACGTTCGTTCCTGTTGAAGTTCCTGCCCCTCCAACTGAAGCAGGAATCGAGCTCGCAGGATTTGTCTTACTCTCATCCTGATCCGAGAACAAGTTAAGCACGAAGAACCCGATCAACACACCGGTCGTGATCGCTCCCGTCACCGATGCCACAATCTTCAGCCATGGGGTCCGCGAATGCCGTTCGAAGCGACTTCCCGATGTCGTAAGCGATTCCCGACCGGAGCTGTATGCATCTGTCCTATACGGATCTCTTGCTGTTGTTTCCCGGTAATAACCGGTTTCACCATTCACAATGGCTGACTCTGAGCGTGTCTGTTCGTTCACTACCGAGGGGCGAGGTTGCGGCTGCTGAACCGTAGCTCTGCCCGATTCACGTATCATTCGTTCTACCCGCTCTGTCTCTTCATCGAACGGACTGCTCCATGATCCGAAATCCGTCGTGAAATGGTTCAGAGGCTGCCGCTGCCCCACCCGCCCCTGATTAGCTTCATAATCGTCGTCCTCAGAGTTGGCATGATCCACGGGAGGACGGACGACAACGGACTCGACCATAGGTTCCTCCACAACGTTGTATTCTTCTGCCATCAGCGGAATTACATTGCCAGTTTCTTGATCGCTGCGATAGGCCGTCGTTTTCTTCGGCTCCGGGTGTTCGAATCGATACGTTATTCTTGCTTTATTCATAGTTCGCCCTCTCCTTGTCCTTTATCCATACTCTCAACATATGATAGAGTCCGGACATTTATGATAGGCGCTAGAAACAAAAAAAACCGCCCTTCAAAAGAAGGTACGGCTTGATTTAGTATCATGAATAAGTGCTAATTCGCGTTACGAGCGTTTAGTGCTTTTGCCAAAGCTACAGCTACTTTCCATATATCCCCCGCGCCCATCGTCAGCACAAGATCTCCACTCACAACGTGATCCTTCAAATATGCGAATACATCGTCCTTCGTCGGGAAATGACGGACATTCGCATTACTGTTCATGCGGATCAGCTCCACGAGCTTGGCAGAACTAATCCCCTCGATCTGCTGCTCCCCGGCTGGAGAGTATATATCCGCGATGATCACTTCATCCGCCTCATGAAACGCCCGGCTAAATTGATCGAATAGGAAGAACGTCCGCGTATAGCGCTGCGGTTGGAATACAGCGATAATACGCTTGCCTGTCGACTTAGCTGCGCTCACTGTGGCCTCGATCTCCGTCGGATGATGCGCATAATCATCAATGACGAGAATACCATCAGTCTCACCCAGAACTTGGAACCGCCGCTTCGCCCCACGAAAGTCTCGAATGGCTTCTGCGATGCGATCGAACGACAAACCCGCCTCCAAGCCAATAATAATCGTAGCTAATGCGTTGTATACGTTATGCCGACCCGGAACGGACAACACCACCCGCCCCTGATTCATGCCTCGGTAGACAACATCGAAGGCAATCCGCCGGTCTCCTGGTTCAATGTTCTCGGCATAGCAATCCGCACCACTAGTAACATGAAAGCCATACGTAATCTTGCCTGCGCTTAGTGTCGGAAGCAGTTCTCGCAAGTGGGGATCATCGATGCAGACGACCGCTTTCCCATTCGGGCTCACTTGACTCAGAAATTGCACATAAGCCCGCTTCAGCTTCTCGAAATCGCCATCATAATTTTCCAAATGATCGGCTTCAATATTCGTGACCACGGCATACAGCGGATGGTACTGCAAGAATGACCCATCGCTTTCATCTGCCTCAGCAACGACATAATCGCCTTTCCCTGCCTTCGCATTGCTGCCGACATTCATAATCTCTCCACCAATAATGAACGTAGGATCGAGTCCGCACTGTTCCATCACAAGCGAGATCATGGAGGACGTAGTCGTTTTCCCATGYGCCCCTGCCACAGCAATCCCTTTACGATCCGCCATAAGACGGGAGAGCATCTGAGAGCGGTGCAGAATCGGAATATTCATCTTCTCGGCTGCCTTCATCTCCACATTGTCTTTGGTAAGCGCTGTGGAATATACGACGATATCGGCACCTTGCACTTGACTCGCATGATGGCCGATGTACACCTGAGCCCCCTTGGCAGAAAGCTTGTCAGTCAACTCCTGACGGGCCAAATCCGAACCCGTCACTTGATAACCCATCTCAAGCATCACCTTGGCGATCGCACTCATGCCGTACCCGCCGATGCCGATAAAATGAATATGTTCTGCCGCATTCACGCTGCTCTTCACCAGCCTTTGTCAGAATCCGCTCGATACAAGATCCAGGAACGCACGTCAGRGATCAAATATAACGTACCTGAAACGACGGCCAAATCGTCCGGATTCGTCCGGTCGGTTAGCTTGCGAAGCGCTTCTCTATAATCCTTCTCCACCTCAATGGAGACCGGTCTGCCAATTTCCTCCGCCACATGACGGGCAAGATCGGCTAACGTATCTGCATCCATTTTCTTAAAGAAGTTCGGCTCCGTCACAATCAAAGTATCCACTAATGGCAGTATATGCCTTAAGTAGTCAGAATGACTCTTGGTTGGCATCATTCCCATCATCAGGTGCAGCCGCTTATATTCATACACCGTCTGCAGTGACTCAGCGAGCGTTGCAGCCCCTTCCGGATTATGTGCGCCATCGAGCAAAATACGCGGCTCTTGCTGTACCATCTCCAGTCGTCCCGGCCATGCTGTAGAGCTCATGCCTTCCAGTAAGACGTCGTCATCCACAATAACAGCATAATATTGTCGCAACACTTCCAGCGTCATAAGGGCTAAAGTCGCATTCTTGAATTGATGCGGACCATTCAACGAGATTGCAACGGATGGAATCGTGCGGAACTGACCGTTGAAGTTCAACACCTGACGATCCAGCTCCGAAGAGACGGGTTCGAACGAGAACTGGCGTCCCATGACATACAAGGAACTCCGTTTGCCCGCAGCCTCCCGTTCAATCACCTCTAACGCTTCTGGTTGCTCGACCGTAGTCACAACCGGTACTCCGGCTTTGATAATACCGGCCTTCTCAGAAGCAATCTCGGCCAAGGAATGGCCGAGAATCTCCATATGGTCATGACCCACATTCGTTATGACGGACACAATTGGCGTCACAATGTTCGTAGAATCCAATCGTCCGCCGAGACCCGTCTCCCATACAACGAAGTCCGGATAGGCGATCCGAGCGAAGTAGAGGATCGCAAGAGCCGTCGATACTTCGAACATCGTCGGGGCCCCTAATTCGGAAGCAGCCATCTGATCGGTATAAGGTTTCACTATATTCGCCAGCTTCAATAACGACTCGTCGTCGATATCTTGACCGTTCAACTGAATGCGGTTCGAGTACCGTTCAATGAATGGAGACGTGAAAGTTCCTACATCGTACCCGCAATTCACAAGTACTCGAGTCAAATAAGCACAGGTCGAGCCCTTCCCATTCGTACCGGCAACATGAATAAACTTCAGTCGACGGTGCGGATGCCCGAGCAGCTCCATCAGCCGCTCCATCCGCTTCAAGCCGACTTGAATGCCGAATTGGGGCATCCTTTGGGTAATCCAACTGATCGCTTCCTCCACCGTCTGGAACGAAGATTGTTGATTATTCACCGATTCGCTCATCGGTTATCTGCCACCCTTCTGTCTTCCTTCATCGATTAACCGCGCAGCTCGGCAAGCCGGGCCATAACCTTATCGCGCTTATCCGAATAATCCTGTTGCTTCGCTTTTTCTTCTTCAATAACTCGTGCCGGCGCCTTCGCCACAAATCCTTCATTCGACAGCTTCTTGTCAACCCGCTCCACCTCAGCTGTGAGTGCTTGAACTTCCTTCTCCAATCGGACGATTTCCTGGGAAATGTCGATCAGACCAGCAAGCGGCAAATACAGCTCAGCACCTGTGACAACCGCGGTCATCGCCTTCTCCGGATTCGGTAAATCCAGACTGATCTCCAAGGCGGACGTATTGCAGAAGCGGCGTAAATACTCTTCATTCCCGCTCAATATATGGAACACCCCAGCGTCTGCAGGGCGAATCATAAGCTCGATCTTCTTGCTCATCGGAACATTAACTTCTGCACGAATGTTGCGCACCGCACGAATGATATCCATGAGCAGTTCCATTTCCTTAACTGCCTCGGATGCTTCCCATACCGTATCGTACACCGGCCATTCGGCCAGCAAGATCGTCTCGCCTTGATGCGGCAGATGCTGCCAAATCTCCTCACTAATGAACGGCATGAACGGATGGATTAACCGTTGTGTGCGATCGAGTACGTAAGCCAAAACCGACTGGGTCGTTCTCTTCGCAGCCGAGTCTGTGCTGTACAAGGAAAGCTTAGCGAACTCGATGTACCAGTCGCACAGATCGTCCCAGATGAAATTGTACAATAGGCGACCTGTCTCACCGAACTCGTAGCTATCGATCAGACGGGTGACATCGCGAACCGTCTCGTTCAACCGATGCAGAATCCAGCGATCCGCGGTACCAAGCTCTCCACTTAGATCAATATCTTCGTACGCGAAACCTTCCAGATTCATCAGGGCGAATCGCGAGGCGTTCCATATTTTGTTAGCAAAGTTACGGGCCTGCTCCACTCGCTCCCAGCGGAACCTCAAATCCTGTCCAGGTGTGCTGCTCGTCGACAGCATATAGCGCATGGCATCCGCACCATACTTCTCTATGACTTCCTGTGGATCGACGCCGTTACCAAGTGATTTGGACATCTTGCGTCCCTCGGAATCACGGACTAGTCCGTGGATTAACACATCCTTGAATGGAACTTGTCCTGTAAACTCCAGCCCGCTGAATAGCATCCGCGACACCCAGAACGGAATAATATCGTAGCCGGTTACGAGCACATCCGTAGGATAAAACCGTTTCATGTCTGCGGTATCGTCTGGCCAGCCCAGTGTCGAGAACGGCCATAACGCAGAGCTGAACCACGTGTCGAGTACATCCTCATCCTGTTTCAGATGGGCACCGCCGCAGTGAGCACATACAGTCACATCTTCCTTCGATACGGTCGTTTCTCCGCAATCTTCGCAATACCATGCCGGAATCCGATGTCCCCACCAAAGCTGGCGAGAGATGCACCAATCGCGTACATTTTCCATCCATTGCAGATAGGTTCGCTCGAATCGGTCCGGTACGAAATTGGCACCTTGCCCCGAGGTCTGAGCATCAATCGCTTTCCCTGCTAGTGGCTTCATGCTTACGAACCATTGTGTCGACAAGTAAGGCTCGACTACAGCACCGCTGCGCTCGCTATGCCCAACTTGATGGACATGCTCCTCGATTTTCAGCAGTACGCCTTGTTCCTTCAGATCGTTTACTAGTTTCTTTCGGCATTCGAAACGATCCTGACCTTGATAAGGACCCGCATTGGCGTTCATTTTACCAGATTCATCCATCACCAACACTTGCGGAAGCTGATGCCGTTGACCGACTTCGAAGTCGTTCGGATCGTGCGCTGGTGTTATCTTGACCGCGCCGCTACCGAAATCCTTTTCTACATACTCATCAGCAATAATCGGTATTTCACGGCCGATGATCGGCAGGATGAGCATTTGTCCGATCATATGCTTGTATCGCTCATCTTCCGGGTGAACCGCAACGGCTGTATCGCCGAGCATCGTCTCCGGACGTGTCGTCGCAACGGTAAGATGCCCACTGCCGTCCTTCAATGGATATTGCAAATGGTACAAGGCTCCCTGAACCTCTTTGTACTCTACTTCGATGTCGGAGAGCGCTGTGCGGGCAGCTGGATCCCAGTTAATAATACGATTCCCGCGATAAATAAGCCCTTTCTCATACAACTGCACGAATACTTCCCTAACAGCATGTGAAAGACCTTCGTCGAGTGTAAATCGTTCCCGTGAGTAGTCGAGGGAGAAACCTACTTTCCCCCATTGTTCATGGATCGTGTCAGCATAATGATCTTTCCACTCCCATACCTTCTCCAGAAACTTCTCTCGACCCAGGTCGTAACGCGACAAGCCTTCTTCCCGAAGCTTCTGCTCAACCTTTGTTTGCGTGGCGATTCCCGCGTGATCTGTTCCTGGAAGCCAGAGTGCATCATAGCCCTGCATCCGTTTCACTCGAATCAGAATATCCTGAAGCGTACAGTCAAGCGCATGCCCGATATGCAGCAAACCCGTAACGTTCGGCGGTGGAATAACAATCGTGTAGGTTTCCGCGTCCGGACGTTTACCTGCGGCGAAGAACCCGCCTTCCAACCAGTATTTGTACCATTTGGTTTCAGCAGCCTTCGGATCGTACGTAGTTGGCATTGAATCGGCCAGTTTGTTTTCCTGAGTGTCTGACATTGAATTGTCCTCCTTAATAATTTCCCACATCAATTGCGGCTTTGAAAAAAAACGACAAAAAAATCCTTTCGCCGCAAAGGACGAAAGGATGATCTTCCGTGGTACCACCTTCATTCCGCAACCCGACAACAGGAAGCGGCACTCGAACAGATAACGGCTGCAACCGGCCAACTGGATAGCAGTGGCAACTCAAGGGCGACTTCAGCAATTACATCCTGCGGTACCTCCCACCATTACGGTCCCGCTCTCTGAAGGGTTAGCTGCTTACTACTCCCCATCGACGTTTTTCTAGCGCATATATATGTATGATACCGATAATGAGGCACAGAGTCAATCCGCACCATCGATTTATGTACCGTATACCTTCGTCATCAATCCGAATTGTCTTGCTTGAACACTTGCCTCACGATATAGATGATGACGGCGATCAGAGCGGTTATCCATACCGACTGGTAGATCGTTTGCGCGGATGACATGGCCGTACACCTCTTCTTGTAATTAGATTATTGCGAATCTACATTCCCATATCTTTCAGCATATCCACCCTAAGCGGGTTCATACACTTAACTATAGCACTTACAACAAGTTTTTATGGCAAACCGAGAGTAGTAGCGATATTGGCCAAAGGACGGGAGGGGAGTTTGATGGATAAGTGGTGGTGGAAAGTAAGGTTTACCGTGAGGGGAATCTTATTCCCATTAATATGTATACAATTCGTAAGAACGCTCATCTTACCGAACGGACTTGACGTGTTTATTTTGTTCGCTCTGTTTTTGCTCTATGTCGGCTTTTTGCTCAATGTAATCTAGTACACCCCACAAAGTGGAGCGTAGCCTTCGAAGCTTAGTCCAAATACTTTGCGGGGACCCCGGTAAGTGATACCCCACAAAGTGGAGTGTAGGTTGAGAAAAGCCCCGCGAGTCGTTTGAAATCAAACTCTCCGGGGCTTTCCTATTGCTATTGGGCTTCTTTAAGGAATATAGATAACTTGACCGGCACTAACGTCCAGCTCCTGCAACCTGTTGTACAGCTTGATCTCTTGGGGCTTTCGGTCGTACCGCCTGGCTATTACTTCGAGTGTCTCTTCCTTTTGAACGATGACCATTCGTACTTTTTTGAATTTCTGCTCCTCGGATTCGGACAGGAACAGCTTCTTCCACTCCAGGATGTCCCCCTGGTTCAACTCCTCGACGGCACTTCTTGACTCGGCATTAGATGACGTACCTGAATAGTCCTTGTCGCTGTCCGCCTTCCGGTATGGTTCATTCTTATGTATGTAGTTCTTGAAGTCGACGGATTGACTTTCTTCTGACTTCTTGCTGTTGAATGCCACCTTCATCTCTTTGTCACGATCATTGTCTTCGATTGTGTTGCCGCTCGAAGTATCCCATGTGTTAGAGTCCGTGAGTGGATCATCGACATCTGTGTCATAGTGATCGAGCAGGGTCAAATCCTCGTAAGTATCTACCAAAATTTCTTCACGCGGTTTCGGAGCACTTGCTACTACCTCGTCCTCTGTGAAATACACGACAGGCTGGTTAACAGCAGACTGATCGGATGACGAACTATGCACCAGCTCTTCATACGTATCCCGATCATCTTGCTCCTGCTGCACCTCCTGCTGCACCTCCAACTCCTCGACTTCTTCCTGCTCTTCCTGATCTTCCTGCTCGTAAGTTTCGCCTGCTGCGTATTCTAATCTTGGCTCTTCCGCATCATCTGCATCATCTGCGTCTTCTACATCTTCCACATCTTCTACATCTTCCACTTCTGAATCGGCCGGGACAGGTGCAGCAATTGGAGCATAAACATCCCTCTGCTGAAAGACGGCAGCAGGTGCCTGGATCCATGGGGCGGTTGCAGGCTGGACAACGTATTCCGATTCGACTTCTTCCTCAGACTGATGATCCTGCTCAGCGGTATGCACGAACACGACTTCTTCCTCTTCCCTCCAACCGTTAGGGGCGCCGGAATGCACTTCAATACCGTGCAGGGAAAGTACACCCGTAACGTTCAGGCTGCGCGAGGAAAGCAAATCCACATCGAAGTTATCGATCTGAACAGATATTTCTTCAACGCTGCTGACCCGGTTCATAGGTAACGTAATTTCAACCGGGATCAAATGTTCCAAAGCTACGATCGAACGCGTCTCTAACTCGCCCGCATACGTGCCCGCCAATAACAAATGTCCGCGTACAACCGCCTGTTCGCCTTCCACATCTACCTGAATATGCGGAATTAGCTCCACTTCGTCTAACTCACGAATGGATACCGCATCATCCGGCAGCAAGATTCGCTCGTAAATATCGAATCGCAATCCGGTTTGTTGGCTCAATTTCCGCTTCCTCCCTTCAAAACCGTCCTCCACCTTCTGGTTTTGGATTCTATAAAATTATATGGACGAAGGGGGGAGAGAATGACACTATTTTAAATTTTCCAGTAAACTTTGAAAATCTACTGGGAGTGGGCAGGCTGCTTCTATCATTTCCCGTGAAAAAGGGTGAGGAAATTGCAAGGACTCTCCATGCAGCGCCTGTCGGTCCAACTGGTCAACAGGTCCTCCATATAACGAATCTCCCAGCAGGGGGTGTCCCATATAGCTCATATGAACGCGAATTTGATGGGTGCGTCCTGTTTCCAATCGAACTCGAAGCAGTGTCGCTTGCGCATACCGGTGAATGACCTCGAAGTGTGTAACGGCAAGTTCTCCTCCAGGGGACACTCGTCTTCTGGCAGGATGATGGCGGTCTTTGCCAATTGGCTGTGATAAGGTTCCTTGCTCCACAGCGACTCGCCCCTTCACAACTGCCACATACGTTCTATGAATCGCTTTCACGCGCATGGCCTCGTCCAGTCTGATCTGCGCATATGCATTCTTGGCATATAAGACCGGTCCAGTCGTGTCAATATCTAACCGATGAATATGTCTGACCAGCACTTGTTGACCAGTGGCTTCGTAATACGAGGCGACCGCATTCGCCAGCGTCCCCCGCCCGCCGGGTTCTGTCGGATGAACGGCCATCCCTGCGGGTTTGGATACTACCATACAGAAATCGTCCTCATACAAGACGTTCAGATCCGCCCATTCCGCAACAAAAGAAGCCGTCTCACTAGGGAACAAACGAACCCGGAGACGACCACCCTTGAGCTCCAATCCGCCTGACGAAAGCAACTTAGCGATCTCTTTATCAGACAGATGGAGTATATGTGCCGCATAGTGTGAAACATCTAGCTCTTGCTTGTCGTCTAAGGGGAGTCGAACTTCCATCCACTCGTGTTTGCGTTCATACGTTCTCATGGCCGGCGCTTCCTTCCTTGATCGGACGAAGAAGCGGTACGTCTAGCTGCAAGCCAGATTATGATGAGCAGAAGTAACCCGAATAAACCTATGATCCCGATCAACTCTAGTGAAAATCCGAAGAAGTAGTAACTTTTCATGTATTCATTTATCCTACTTTCCGCCAGCATGCTTGCTAAACATCTCCCCATTAGTGTAACAAAAAATGTCCCCAAAAAGAAAACAATCTATGATATGATGAGGAATGGATTCTGAAAGGAGAGAAGATCATTGAGTACGGCCGCGCAAATGATTGTTCACACTAGAAAATGGGTAGGCTCCTGGAGTTGGTTGAAAAAAGGGTTATTGCTATTTTCTTTTCTTATATTTCTCACATCGAGTTTTTTGTATCTAACTCCGAAAGGGTTATCGATCCGGGAGTTTTTGGCTGAAACCGTTATATCGACTCAGCATCGGGATTGGGCATGGATATTTGTAGGTGCAGAGAAACGGGATTATATGGTAAATAAGTCTCATGAATTCACAGAAACCTCTGCTAATGAGAAACAAAACTTGGGACTGATCGATCACGAAAGTCGTAAGAAACGTTCAGCTGAAGAATTAATTAGCGAAGTGAAAGATATTTCCGGTCAATTCTGGAAAGGCAAAATGATTTATGTCTATGATCCTACGTCCATTCGCGTCGTGACGCCTCATACTGTAGGTGAAGGTGAGCGGATCAGCTCGATGACTCAACGTACTGGAGCCGTTGCAGGAATCAATGGCGGCGGATTTATTGATCCTGATGGATTAGGCAACGGATTTGCCCCTATCGGAATGATTATGTCCGACTATCAACCGATATATACGGATACTGACGATGACGATCCTCAGCACATTGTCGGATTTACGGAAGAAGGAACTCTACTAGTAGGCAAATACAGTTTGAACGAGTTACGTAGGATGAATGCGAAGGAAGCTGTATCCTTCCTGGCTCCACGGCTAATCGCAAATGGCAATCCGCAAATTACACAAGGTGACGGTGGCTGGGGACGGGCTCCACGAACTGCTGTCGCACAAAAGGCGGACGGAACGATCATCTTCGTCGCCATCGACGGGAGATCGACGAGCAGCGTAGGTGCTACACTGAAGGAAGTGCAAGATCTCCTGCTGAAGGAAGGCGCCATCAACGCTGGTATGATGGACGGCGGTGCGTCTACCGAACTTGTGGTGAATAACGAAGTCGTTACGAAGCCATCGAGCCGCTATGGTGAACGACGCTTGCCTTCCGGATTGCTCGTGTACGATAACCCGGATGACTACAAGGCAGACCGCGTGTGGGACGGATTAAAGAAGATTAATGCTGGCGGCGCGTTCGACCATCCAGATTTCTTGAAGGAACAAGAAGAGTTGAAGCGTAAAGGATTGCAAAATCCACCTAAACCTACTGCGACTCCAACGCCGGAGCCTACCAAATCTCCGGACCCGACTCCGAAACCAACCGATAAGCCGACCGGTGGAACGTCTGGCAATAACGGAGCAACCGGAGGAGGATCAACCGGGACAGGTAACGGTCCAGGGACAGGCACTGGTGGAACAGGAAGTGTTCCTGGTACTGGCGGTACGGGAAGCGGCGGCGCAACAGGCACGACCACGCCTAAGCCTACCCCGACCCCATCCGGCGGAACAGGATCGAACGGCAATACAGGAACCGGAGGAACGGGCGGTACTACAACGCCTGTACCTACTCCGGGTACATCAAGTACCCCGGGCACCGGTGCAAGCCAATCACCTACACCGACAACAACACCAAAGTCAACACCAACAAGTACTAGTAGTCCAGGACCAACTGGTGGAGGGGCTACTAGCCAATCAGGTACAACCGGGAACAGCGCAACTCCAGCTGCAACACCAACACCAGTGAAGACGAACTAAGCTACATAACAAAAAACGGGCTGCCTGATCGAATCAGGCAGCCCGTTTTTTTGCAGTTCAACGTATTTTCTACAAACGCTTCAACGCTTCGTATTGCGCCTCAATCGTTGTCTCAATGTCTTCATCGCTATGAACAGCGGATACGAACATCCCCTCATATTGCGACGGTGCGATGCTCACACCAAGATCGAGCATATGCCCGAAGTATCGGCCAAATCGGTTAAGATCGGACGTCTTCGCCGTCTCGTAATTGATAACTTTCGTATCCGTGAAGAACGGACATACCATCGAGCCGATGCGATTAATCGTGCTGGCGATACCGAGGTCCTTCGCGTTCGACGCGAAGCCTTGCTCGAGCCGCGCAGACTTGCGCTCGAGCTCTTCATAGACGCCAGGCTGAGCAAGCAGCTGCAGCGTCGTAAGTCCTGCGATCATGGCAAGCGGATTGCCCGAGAGCGTCCCGGCCTGATAAATCGGGCCGCTCGGAGCCATCCGCTCCATGATCTCCCGCTTGCCGCCATAGGCGCCGACCGGCAATCCGCCACCGATGACCTTGCCGAGGCAAGTCAGATCGGGCGTAATGCCGAAGCGTCCCTGGGCGCAGTGATAGCCGACGCGGAAGCCCGTCATGACCTCATCGAAGATGAGGACGGTGCCGTACTGCGTCGTTACTTCCCTTAACCCCTCCAGGAATCCAGGAAGCGGTGGAACGACACCCATGTTGCCGGCTATCGGTTCCACAATAATCGCGGCGATCTCTTCACCGAATTTGCTGAAGGCCAGCTTGACGGACTCCAGATCATTGTACGGAACCGTGATCGTATTGACTGCAACCCCGTCTGGAACACCTGGGCTGTCCGGCAAACCGAGTGTTGCTACACCTGATCCCGCCTTAATAAGCAGGGAATCCGCATGGCCATGATAACACCCTTCGAACTTGAGAATTTTGTTCCGTCCCGTATAACCTCGAGCAAGCCGGAGTGCGCTCATCGTCGCTTCCGTACCCGAGTTCACCATCCGCACCACTTCGATAGACGGTACTCGCTTGCATACGAGTTGGGCCATCTCCGTTTCGATCAAGGTTGGCGCTCCGAAGCTAGTACCGCGCTCCGCCGTTTTCTTAATAGCCTCGATTACTTCAGGATGGGCGTGCCCCATAATAAGCGGTCCCCAGGAGCCTACATAGTCGATGAAGGAATTACCGTCAATGTCATAAATACGTGAGCCTTCACCACGTTCGATGTAAGCCGGAGTCAAGCCAACTGATTTGAAAGCACGTACTGGGCTGTTCACTCCACCAGGAATGACTTGCTTGGCTTGTTCGAAAGCGGCTTTTGATTTGACGTCCACGCGTTTTTTGGTTAAGTCCATTTTTCAGTTCACACCCTGTCTTTTATTTAAGTTTGCTATTATTTATGATAAGATATGGTGGTAGTCCATTATACCTAACGAGGGTGCCGGAATGATTGATTTCCTACGTAAAGTTCCACTTTTCGCCAAATTAAACGATTCCCAGTTGAAGTTAATTTCTTCAATATGCAGCAAGAAGCCCGTCAGATCGGGAACGATATTGTTCAGAGAAAAAGAACCAGGGTCGATATTCTACGTGGTCTTCATGGGATCGGTCAAAATATTCACGTCCAATAACGCCGGTGAAGAAAAGATGCTGAGCCTGTTCAAGGAAGGCGATAGTTTCGGTGAGTTGTCGCTCATCGACGGCAAACCGCGTTCTGCCACGGCACAGACCATGGAAGATACGATTCTAATCGCACTAGCAGCGGATAGCTTCATGGATCTGATGCGCAACAATTTCGAGATCGCGCTCGGGATCATGCAGGAGCTCGGTCAGCGTCTCCGGGATACGAATCAGCATGTATATGATCTGACGTTCCTCGATGCTCGCTCCCGGGTGATCAAGAATCTGATCATGCTGGCCAACAAGAACGGAATGCGCAACGGCAACACGATCGTCGTACGGCTCGCCTTGAACTATGATGAAATCTCACAGATGGCTGGCGTGCAGAAGAACGTGCTTATGCAAGTGATGCGGGATCTAACGGACATGCAGATTGTAACCTTGGGGACTAATGATTTCTCCCTGCATCTCGATCGATTAAGACAGCCGTCCTAGTACATTGTAGTCGAGTTCCACGTAACATTCCAGTCAAGATTCCAGCATCCGGCAACATCCAACACTACCAGGTTCCATCACACCCACCTTAGATGTTCGTACTTAACTATACAGCCACTTAACAACAATCCGCGAGCAGCCGCCCGCGGATTGTTGCAAACTGAGAGAGCTCTACCGCCTGCGTAATTGATCGACAACTTGCTTAGCCACATCTCGCCCTTGACGGATGCAGTCCGGCAAGCCTACCCCCTCGAAAGCAGCCCCGGCCACATATACGCCAGGCAACTCGATCGCCATTCGTTCGCGCAGCCGACTTAGAGCGTCCAGATGACCGACTGGATATTGCGGCATGGAATGTGGAAGTCGCGTGATCTCGCTGAACAGGGGCTCCGCTTCAATACCATGGAGGCGACGCAAATCCGCCATCACCTTACTGAGGAGCTCGGCATCCGACCAGTTCACCCACTCCTCTGCCCCAGCCCGTCCTACATAACAGCGAAGCAGAATCTTACCTTCCGGTGCCGAATGCAGCCATTTGGACGATGTCCAAGTGCAAGCTGTAATCGTAGTACCTTCCTTGCGCGGAATGACGAATCCAGTTCCATCCAAGGGACGGGTAATGTCCTTCGCGTTAAATGCCATAATCACATTCGCAACCGATACATACTTCAGACTAGTCAGATGCTCCGCTTCCGACAATTCCAGTTCCGCCAGAAGTCGTCCAGTAGCAGGCGCAGGGGTGGTCAGAACGACCGAATCTGCTTCCATCATCCCTCCGTTACCATCCAACTCAAGCAAGTAGCCCTTGCCGCCATCCGGCTTGCGCCATATAGACTGAACACCGTGCCCCATAACAACATGATCAGCAAGTTGTTCCGTCAACCGTTCCACAAGGGTTGATAACCCATTCTTGTAAGTCAGGAACATGCTGTTCTTGGCGGCTACGGGCAGCCCTGGCAGCGCTTGACCTTCCTTGCGGCTCGCTATCATTCCGAGAATGAGACTGCGCTTCTTCTGCTCTACAGCACGGAACTGCGGGAACGTCGCACTAAGGCTCAGCTTGAACGTATCTCCTGCATAGATGCCGGCGAGTAATGGTTCCGCAATATTCTCCAACACTTCTCGTCCCAGTCTGCGTTCCAGGAAATGCCCCAGCGACTCGTCCGATGAATCGGTTCGTTTCGGCAGAAGCAAGTCTAGTGCAGCTCTGGCTTTACCAGCTGGTGAGATGAGTCCGGTCTTCAAGAAGGGTGACCATTCAGTCGGAATGCCAAGCACAAGACCCTGAGGCATACGGTGAAGCTTGCCTTGATGCAGGATATAGGTTTTCTTCATCTTCGGATTCGGATTCGTACCAGTCAACTCGTCTTCCAGACCTAACTCACGCGATAGATCGACGATTGGTAGCTTGCGAGCGAGAAACGAATCTGGACCTTTCTCGATGACGAAGCCGTCTCGGTGAAGCGTCTCGATCTTACCGCCAAGGCGGCCGCTCTTCTCCAACAGTTGCACGTCACACGTGAGACCCGCCTCGTACAAATAGCGTTTCACATAAAAAGCCGTGCTCAAGCCGGTAATACCGCCCCCGACGATAACGATCTTCTGGCGCGGATTGTCCATCGGTGACCACCCTTCTTTCACTTTATTACTATAGCAGCGCCCCAATAACATCGCTCAGCGTCTGCATGTACATAGGATCTGTATTCAGCGATTCTGTTCGTTCCAACTGCATGCCAAGCTCTCGTGCTCGCTTCTGACATTCAATATCAATGTCGTACAACACTTCCAGATGATCCGATACGAATCCAATCGGACACATCAGGACATGCTTCACATTCTCTTCCTTATGAATAGTCTCGAGCACGTCCAGAATGTCCGGACCGAGCCACGGCATCGCCGTCTGACCTGCACTTTGCCAAGCGAACTGCCAATTCTCGATGCCCACAGCTCCGGCAATAGCACGCGACGTTTCCAGCATCTGCTCAGGATATGGATCGTTCATTTCGAGAATCTTGGCGGGAAGACTGTGCGCTGAGAAGATGACTCTCACTTGGTTCCGAACGTCCGCATCAAATCGCTGCAAGGCACTCTTAACCCGCTCGGTCAGTGCCTGAATCAGCTTCGGATGCAGATGATAGCTACGTACAAACTGCATATCTAATGAGAGAGGCTCGGCCGCTTCTTGCGCACGCTTGATGTAGCCGCCAACGCTCATCACGGAGTAATGGGGGGCCAAGACGACACCAATCGCTTCTTGAATCCCGTCTTCGACCATCCGGCGAACCCCGTCCTCGATATACGGCGCCGCGTGCTTCAAGCCCTGATAGCATTTGAAGGTGACGTCTGTATATTCGCGGTTAAGCGTCTCTTCCAGCGCGGCCACCTGCCTGTTCGTATTCTCGCGAAGCGGGAAAAATCCGCCCACAATGGCTTCATACCGGCCGGTTAACCCCTTGAGCTGCTCAGCAGAAGGAGCATGTCCGCGTCGAATGTGTGTATAGTAAGCTTCAATCTGATCCATGCTCTCCGGCGTTCCATATGACATCACCAAAACGCCGATCGTTCGATTCGACATGGTTATCTTCCTTCCTTCACGAGCGCTGCTGCTCTCCGGCTGTGAATCGCTTCCGCCGAATACCGGTGGACGAATGCGGTCAATTCCTTCAACTTGTCCAGCGACGCTTCCGGGAACAACCCATGACCCAGATTGAAAATGTAGCCAGGCTGTTGAATGCCTTCGTCAATAATCGCACGGGCGTGCTCCTCGATGACGCTCATCGGAGCTGTCAGCACATAAGGGTCCAGATTGCCTTGGACCGCATACCGATTGTTCAACCTTTTGCGTCCTTCCGGAATAGGTACTCTCCAGTCCAATCCGATAACATCCGCCTTCAACTCGCAGTCCGTGATCGTAGGCAGCAGTTCGCCTGAGCTGACCCCAGGAAAGTAAATTTTCGGTTGCTCGTAGGAGGACAACTCTTCGAATATGCGCTGAATTGTCGGCAGTACATACTTATGAAAGTCACGTGGAGCCAATGAACCAACCCAGCTGTCGAATACTTGCACGGCTTTTGCACCAGCCGCAATGTGTGCCTTCAAATAGGTGATGACCATATCGCCCAGCTTATCCATTAAGGCGAACCATACGTCCGGTGCGCTGTACATCATCTCTTTGGTACGTATGTAGCTCTTGGATGGCTTGCCCTCGATCAGATAGCTGGCAATCGTGAACGGAGCACCTGCGAACGTAATGAGCGGGATCGTCAGTTGCCGGTCGAGAATACGGATCGTTTCGATGACATGCGACAAATCCCCATCTACATCAATCGGGCGAAGAGCTTCCACATCGGCTGCGGATCGGACCGGGTTATGAATGACGGGGCCAATATTTTTCACAATGTCAAAATCGATCCCGATGGAAGCGACTGGGTTCATTATATCCGAATACAAGATCGCTGCATCTACGCCCAGTTTGTGAACGGGCTGCATTGTAATCTCAGCTGCCAACTCGGGCTGTTGGCAAATCTCCAGCAATGTATATTTTTCTTTAATTTTCCTATAATCGGGATCATAGCGCCCTGCTTGACGCATATACCATACTGGCAAATGGTCAACATCCTGCTTGCGGCAGGCGCGGATAAAAGTATCATTAAAGCTCATGAACATTCTCCTCTTTCCTGTACCTGTGCGGGTTTTTCAATAGCAGACTACCTTATCTCCTCTCATTATGCCCGAAATCTACTAGTGTAACAACCAATACCAAAGGGCAACATCCGACAAAATCATGACAATGTTCCGGGTATCCTACGAACGCGTCGGCAAATATTGTAAGTAGTGCAACTTATGCATAGCTAGTAACGTATAATCATAAAGAAAGCGCATACATGACTTCATGGAGGGTGATGATCTTGACCAACAACCAGCACACAAATGAGGAGAAAGAGGAGGATGATATGATGAAACCGCAGATGTCTATTCTGCCCAAGCCGGTACGAATGTTCAGTTACTTGTTTTTTGGAATTGTGCTGGTAGTGGGGGTATGCGCGTGGATGATGACTCAACATTAAGCCTGCATCTGGGTCCAAATATAAAGCCGGTACTGTCTTGTGCATAGTCGTCTGCGGACGCTCTTCTGCTCAATAAAAGTACCGGCTTTATTATTAATTAGCCTCTCGCAGCCTCTAACAGCCACCGCGCAGCGTCCTTGGCATGGTACGTAATAATGATATCCGCCCCCGCTCGCTTGAATCCGATCAATGTCTCCAGCACAATCGCACGCTCATTGATCCAGCCCTGCGCTGCAGCTGCCTTGATCATGGAATACTCGGCACTGACATTATAGGCTACGACTGGAAGATCGAACTGTTCCTTCAATTGTCGAATAATATCCATGTAGGCAAGCGCCGGCTTCACCATGAGCATATCAGCTCCCTCACGTACATCCGATTCAGCTTCCCGGATCGCTTCGCGGGCATTTGCCGGGTCCATCTGATATGTCTTGCGGTCGCCGAATTGCGGTGTGGAGTGAGCCGCGTCCCGAAATGGACCATAGAAAGCAGAGGCATATTTCACCGAATACGCCATGATTGGAACGTTCTCATACCCCGACTCGTCCAACCCTGCCCGAATCGCATGCACGTAACCATCCATCATATTCGAAGGGGCGATAATATCGGCGCCGGCTTCGGCTTGGGATACCGCTGTTTTCACCAACAACTCCAGAGATAGATCATTGTCTACTTCTGAACGATTCGTACGCTCATCATGCTTCACAACTCCACAATGACCATGACTTGTGAACTGACACAAGCAGGTGTCGGCTACAATTAACAACTCTGGCGCCCACTGTTTGATAGCACGCGTCGCTTTTTGTACGATTGAATGATTGCCGTACGCTTCCGATCCGATCTCGTCTTTATGATCCGGAACACCGAATAGCAGAATGGATTGAATCCCTAATGATTGCACATCTCGAATCTCCGCTTCCAGCTGATCCATCGATAAGTGATATACGCCGGGCATAGAAGCAATCTGCTCGCGAACGCCGGACCCTTCCGTTACGAATATAGGATATATCAAATCATTTACCGTGAGTTGGGTTTCACGAACAAGATTGCGCATTGCCGCACTGCCGCGCAGTCTGCGATTGCGTACAATCGGAAAGCTCATTGGTATTCCCTCCTTGTCGGTTATAGTTCATAATTGGGGCTGCTGCAGGGCTTCCACCATCGAGGCAACGGTAGCTTGCTCGGCTATGCGATGAACGGTCAGCCCTGCCTCCTCAGCGGTCTTAGCGGTTACCGGACCGATACAGTATATTTCTATGTTGTTAAGGAGTGCTTCCGGCTGCTCCTCGCCGAGTTGTCTAAGGGCAGCTAGGAGATTCGTCACCGTAGACGAACTAGTGAAAGTCACCGCGTGGATATCGCCAACCTTCAGTAATTCTAGCGCTTCTTCGCCGAACTCGGTGGAAAGCACCGTTTCGTAAACATCGACTTTCGTGACCTGCAGTCCCATCTCCGTCAGTCGCTTAGGCAGTACGTCCCGTGCTAAGTCCCCGGAAGGGATCAATACGTTCTGCCCCACTCTGACATGTGGCTCAAGCGCGTCACTTAGTCCTTCTGCTTGAAAATCCGCCGGAAGCGGGATCGTCGTCAATCCACGCTGGCGCAGCGCCTCTTGCGTCTTGGGTCCGACAGCGGCCAAGGTAGCCTTATGGAGACTGCGGATGTCTTTACCTGTCTCCATCAGCCGCCGGAAGAAGAAGTCCACACCGTTCACGCTTGTGAATACGACCCAGTCAAACTCCGATAACGATGCTAACGCCTTATCCAAGGCAAGTACCGCTTCGGAACGACTCGTAGGCTGGCAACGAATAACCGGGAATTCGATCGCTTCTCCACCTAGCTCTTCAATGCTTTGTACAAGCTCGCTTGCTTGGTCGCGGGCACGCGTTACTAGCACCCGCTTGCCGAACAACGGCCGTTTCTCGAACCATGCGATCTTCTCCCGCATCTGGACCACATCGCCTACGATAATAATAGCAGGGGATTGCAGCGAAGCTTCCTTCACCATATCTGCTATCGTCTCAAGTGTACCCACTAGAGTGGTCTGCTCCATCCACGTCCCCATCCGAATGACAGCGGTTGGCGTTTCCGGCTTCCTGCCGAAGTGGATCAGCCGTTCACAGATCGACTCGATGTTAGCCACACCCATCAGGAAGACCAACGTCCCGACACCTGTTGCCAGGTTCTCCCAATGCACATTGGAATATGTTTTGTTCGGGTATTCATGACCCGTAATGATGGCGAATGATGAAGTGAAATCTCGGTGAGTGACCGGAATCCCTGCATAGGCCGGAACCGCGATAGCCGATGTAATACCCGGAATAATCTCGAACGGGACCTCATGCTGGGCAAGCAATTCTGCTTCTTCCCCGACTCTTCCGAACACGCTTGGGTCTCCACCCTTCAGACGCGCTACCACTTTGCCCTGTAATGCCAAATCTACGAGCAACTGATTGATTTCTCCCTGTTTTAGGATGTGCTTGTCCGGTAACTTCCCTACGAATATTTTCTCGGCCCCTGCTTTCATGTGACGGAGCAGCCGCGGATTCGCCAATCGGTCGTATACGACCGCGTCCGCACGTTCGATCACTTCCAAGCCTCTTACTGTAATAAGCTTCGGATCTCCGGGACCGGCTCCGACCAAATACACTTTTCCCCGTTGCATGGCAGCCTTCATCCTCTCAGTTCAGCCAATATCCGTTCCGCTCCGAGTGCTAGCAGCTTGTCCGCCAACTGATCACCCAGCAAGTCCGGGTCGCTGCCCTGCACGTACTCTTTCAACAGCTCCCGCCCATCGGGGGAGCCGACCATCCCGGTCACCTCGATACTCGGTGACCCTGTCTGCGCGCGGTCGCCTTCCGGCTCGCGCACGACCGCGTAGGCGCCCAGGGGGATCTGGCATCCCCCGTTCAGGCGCCCCAAGAATCGGCGCTCGGCTCGCACAGCGAGCGCCGTAGGGCCGTGATCGATCGTGCGCAGCAGATCGATCATGAACGTGTCGCCCTCGCGGCATTCGATGCCGAGGGCGCCTTGGGCGACGGCCGGGATGCAGACGTCGGTCGGCACGTATTCATCGATGCGCTCGGCCCAGCCCATCCGGTGAAGACCGGCGGCGGCCAGCATGATCGCATCGAAGCCTTCGGTTTCGAGCTTGCGCAGCCGCGAATCGATGTTGCCCCGTATCGACTCGATCACGAGATCGGGTCGATATGCCTTCATCTGCGCCGCCCGGCGCAGACTGCTCGTGCCGAGCTTCGCGCCAAGCGGAAGCTCGGAGAGCGGGACGCCGCCTCGGGTGACGAGGCAGTCCCGAGGGTCGACGCGCTCCGGCGTCGCGCCGATGGTTAGGCCCTCTGCACGTTCCCACGGCATGTCCTTCATGCTGTGAACGGCCATGTCGATCTCGCCGTCTAGC
The DNA here is from genome assembly GCF_056401635.1 of Paenibacillus sp. P4_E11. Taxonomy (NCBI): domain Bacteria; kingdom Bacillati; phylum Bacillota; class Bacilli; order Caryophanales; family Paenibacillaceae; genus Paenibacillus; species Paenibacillus sp. P4_E11. The sequence goes on from NZ_JBFUIX010000057.1 coordinate 31,079, forward strand.
AGCGCCTGCTCGATCTCCTTGACGAACAAGCCTTTACCGCCTACCTTGGATAACGTCACATCCAGAATGCGATCACCCTTGGTGACAATTTTCTTCACCTCGAACTCGCATGCGATGCCGTGCCGTTCTGCCGCTTGCTTCAATTGCTCGATCACTTGCCCCGTCTGTGTAAGCGCGAGCGCACTCTGGCGCGTCCCCACGATGATCTTCCTCATATGTTCCCCTCCAGTGTCAACTACTCCAGCTCTATTCGTCAAATAGAGGAACTGAGTTCCGCTATTTGAGTTGTTTGCTCGTCTAATTGTGAAATAGAGGAACTGAGTTCCGCTATTCGCACATTTCAACTACATTTTTCGCTCTTTTCCTCAAATAGAGGAACTGAGTTCCGCTATTTGAGTTATTTGCTCGTTTAATTGTGAAATAGAGGAACTGAGTTCCGCTATTTTGCGTTTAATTAACTAAGTTAGACCAAGTGTCGGCCGACTACTGGCAAATCACTATAACAAATATGGCTGCCCGATCTGCAAGCTCGGCAATCGTTGCTCCTGTTCCTGCTTCTTGCTTCTGCTGGCGACTCTTGCCCCTGCTTTAGTCACTACTGCCAACTCTCGCCTTCACTACTGCTACTGCTACTGCTACTGCTACTGCTTCTGCTTCTGCTTCTGCTTCTGCTTCTGCTTCTGCTTCTGCTTCTGCTTCTGCTTCTGCTTCTGCTACTGCTTCTGCTACTACTAACCTGGGCTAGTCAACTACTCCAGCAACAACTACCAAGCCGTACCTTCTACGCTCCAGCTTGCAACCTATTCTCCCGCCCCAGCATCAGCGTCTGCACTAGCCGCGACCGCTTCGTTCAGCAGTCGCAGCATGTCCGCCTCATAGGCGTCCCAGCTGCCTGCCTGCATGAGCCCGAACACATCTCCGTGTAACGCCTGCTTCAGCAACTCGCTGCGCCGTGCTGCGTCGGACACCCGTGCCTTGGCTTCCTGGCGGAAGCGTTCGAGGAAGTCGAGCAGCCGTTCCGCCTCATCGCCCAACAGCGCATCGATACGGTCGCGTATCGCACCGGCTGCCGCAGGGCTTGCCCCTGTCGTGGACACAGCCACGACCAGCTTCCCCCGCCGCAATACGGCGGGTAGGGCGACGGTGCCAAGCTCAGGCGATTGCACCGCATTAACAAGCTGCCCGCGTGCTTTTGCGTCGTCCACCACGCGCTTGTTCACATCGGGTCGATTAGTCGCGGCCACGATCAGAAGAGCACCGTCGCCGTCCCCTGATTCGTATTCCCGCTCCAGCACGCTCAAGACTCCGGCCTTGTTCAAGCTGTGAACCTTCTCACTATTCCTAGCCGAACACTCCCAATCGTTCACCTTAATAGCTTCGGATGTGCTTAACTTTCCGTCTTCGATCTGCTCCAACTTCAACTTACTAGCAGATTGCCAACCGCGGATTCGTTCCGTACATGACGGACTGACGACTGTCACAACTGCGCCAGCTTCCAGCAGAACCGCGATTTTCCGTTCCGCCACGGGACCGCCTCCTACTACAAGGCACTTTTTACCAGACATTCGCACGAACATAGGGAGCATCGGAGGTTTACTCATCTTCTATCACATCCAAATCCATTGATGAAAATGCGATAAAAAATTCAAACCTACATAATTCAAGACGACAAGCGCGAATGCCGTCAAGTTCCAACGAGCCAACTTATAACCGGGGTGATTGCCCGTCGCTCGTTGGACGAGATAGAACACATAAGCCAACATAATAATCAATGTGCTGAACACTTTCGGATCGATCAAATAGTGGTTGTTGCCTTCCAACCCTATCTTTACCATCCCAAGCACTAAGGATAATATCAAAAGCGGGGTCCCGATCAATACCGAACGGAATGTGTAATCCTCTATCGTATCCAGACTCGGGAATTGGGTCCACAACCTCGACCAAATCTTCCCTTTAAGCTGCCGATGCATGTATAGATACATCAAGGAAAATATCGCGCTGAACAAAAAAGCAACGTAACTGCTAATCGCTAGAGTAATATGAATGAATAGCAAATGATCTTGCGCTTCCCCTCGTAGGCTGCCTGCTGAGACGGCCGGATCGCTGAACACATTCACAGCCAGTATCGCGAATCCGGCCACATTCACTAGGAATATGATCATGTCGACCCGCATCAGCCAACTCATTACCAAGGAGACCGACACAAGTAACCATACAACGAGAAATAATGTTTCGAATAAAGTCAGCATAGGCACGTAATTCAACACGTACATGCGGTATCCCAAAAAGAGCGTTTGCATAAGCCATACTACAGCAAGCAGCCCTGTCCCCATTAGTTTCGCACTCCGTTTAGGCCCTACGGCGGCGGAGAAGAAAAACAACAGGCTCAGGGCATATAAATAAAGTATGGCATCGTACATCCATGTATTCGCAACCATCGCTAGCTACCTGCTTCCTATGACCGGCCCCTTAGGAGCCGGCAAGCATTTCGCCCGTGGCTAAAGTTAGCATCGGCGCTCGTTCTTGCAGTTTGCCACCGACGGCATACAGTCCTTCTTCTTTGGCTGTTTCTGCCGATTTCCGATCGAGCTGCTTCGCCTTTTCAGTCTTCGCCGCTACTTCCTTGACCTCAGTTTCCAGTGCGAACAGATCCGTGAACACATTCAATGCCTGCTCTCCGTTCCGTCCCCCAGCAAGCTCTTTAATACGCAGGATCGGATCACGCATCATCTGATTCATCATACTCTTCGTCAGTTTGCGGATCAGCTTCGCTTCCCTCTCGTCCAGATCAGTCAGCTTGAGCAGCAAATTGTCCATCGTTTCCTCGTGAATCGCATTGGCCTTTTCCTGTAAAGCTTGAATGACCGGACCTACCCCAAGCAGCTTGAACCATTGCTCGAACGCAGAGATTTCTTCCGCTACCATGGACTCAATCTTCGTAGCTTCCTTACGTCTTTCGTTCATGTTCGTCTCCACGATTAGCTCCAGATCGTCGATATCGTACAAGTACACATTCGATACTTTTGTAATATTCGGGTCAAGATCACGTGGTACGGCAATATCAATCATGAACAAGGGGCGAGACTTGCGTGTACTCATGACCCGCTGAATTTGCTGGCTGACCAGCACATATTCAGATGAGCCGGTCGAGCTAATAACAACGTCCACGTGGCGAAGTTCATCAAGCATCCGATCCATCGGCACAGCAATACCATTCATCTTGCCGGCTAGTTCTTCGGCTTTGGACATCGTCCGGTTCACGACCAGCACCCGATCCGCGCCTTGACCAGCCAAATGCTTGAGTGTCAATTCACTCATCTTGCCCGCTCCGATAATCATCACGGTCTTCTTCTTGAAATTTCCGAATATCCGCTTCCCTAGCTCAACTGCGGCGTAACTGACCGATACAGGGTTCTCCCCAATGGCCGTCTCCGAATGCGCGCGCTTGGCGAGTGTCACGGCTTGCTTGAACAGCATATTGAACAAGGTCCCCGTCGCCTTCTCGTTTTGAGCTTTGAGAAAGGCATCACGTACTTGTCCTAATATTTGCGTTTCGCCGATTACCATCGAATCCAACCCGCTAGTCACCTTGAACAAATGCTCGATAACAGGCCGATCCTCATACATGTACAAGTAATCTTTCATATATTCACGTGGAATGCCGAACCACCGCTCCAAGTAGCTGCGAATGTAGTATCCACACATATAGAGACGGTCGACAACCGCATATATTTCCGTCCGATTGCAAGTGCTCACGATCACACATTCAAGGATGCTCTTCGTGTCCTTCAACTGCTGCAAGGCAGCCGGAAGCTCTTGTTCCGAAAAAGCAAACTTCTCCCTAATCTCGACGGGGGCTGTCCGATAATTCAACCCGACAACGATCATGTGCATTCGTTACTCACCTGCCTTTCCAAAAAGTACTTATCCTATTGCCTTGTCCGGGGCCCCCATAAAGGGGCTTCGCCATGGATTAAGCTACGGAGCCTCGCTTCACTTTGTGGGGAATCCTTTGTGGGGAATGCTTTATGGGGTATAGTATAACATAGTTCGACATGGGTCGTCCCTTGAAAGTATGAATAAATTATGAACCGTTTCTGCGCTTCCAATAGTATGTTCGAACTTGGAAATACATATACGGAATCGTTCAGGGCAGCAGCTTCTTATGCAGCATCGCATACAGCTCCTCATCGGCCTTATGAAGCTTGTCGTTGGCAGAACCAAGTACTTTACCACTCGAGGTTAATAGCTTGCTGTAGCTGTCATACATCGTCTTGAACAAGGCTCCTGCTTTGTTCAATGTATCAGCCTCGTCCGGCTTCAAGGCCCGCTCTCCGCTAATCTGGAACCGCTGCAGCACCTGCAGCAGCTCTGGCAGCGACCGAAGGGAGGATAGCTTCGATTCCCCAATAGCAAGAACAAGCCGTTCGTGTGTGAAGTTGGCGGAATACACCGCTAGCCGAAGCTCATTCAGCTCATCCGTCTGCTTCATCTTCCCTACTTCCGCCATCGAGCTGTACAAGAGCTCTATCTGGAACTGGGCTACTTGATATAGCAGCTTGGTCGAGTCGTATTTCTCATCCGATTGTCCCCAGCTGTGTACAATCTGATAGACGGGCCAATAGATCAATGCGGCCACTACGAGCCAACCAATCCCCTTACGAACAATTCTCTTCATCGAGTGTCCCATACTTGGTCCTCCTCAAGCATTTGTGCAACAAATGCACTTCGAAAGCATATGCCCAAGCATTTGTGCAACAAATGCAAGGCTTCCATGTATTTGTATGGGACGAACACGAAACAAATGACCACGGATTTCTCCATGGCCATTCGCTCACAACCTATTTAATAGCTTTCACGCTCGTTTATCGTTCCGTTGTTATTTCACCAAAACTGCCTGTTGCATCACAGGAGTTTCAACAGTCATTTCGCCAATACCGCGAATTAACTTCTTGGCATATGTCCGTTCAGGCTTCAGGACGGAAACGAGATAATCGATTGCAGCCTGCGGGTCTACGGTCTCACCGCAAGTATAACAATCCAATGCCGCGAATCCTTTCTCAGGATACGTGTGAATCGAGATGTGACTCTCCGACAGCAATACCAAAACCGTTGCGCCTTGCGGCTCGAACTGCTTGGATTGAACAGATAATACCGTCGCTCCGCATACCTCAGCAGCTTCTACCATTTGAGCTTGTAGCCATTCTGCGCTGTTAAGCTTGTCAAAATCGGCTCCCCAAGTATCAACAGCAACGTGTCTTCCGAAAGTAGAATATTCCATCTTCCGGTTCCCCCTTCCTAGGAATAAAATTGTTGGATTTCATCCGCTAGGACCTACGTCATTCACTTCCCGAGGGAATAATCTCTCGCAACATTACATGTCCTGAGTGAATCCTGGTTCCTATATTGTTTTCAACGAGAATAAAAATAACATCTCTAGCCCAGAAATGCAATAGTTTTTTTTGTAAAGGAATGAAATACCGGGGTAAAACTCACTCCAGTACACAACGTATGTCGGTACTGATCAACTGGTGCGTATATCCCCACAATATCTTGAATTGCCACTGAGATGCTCCAAGCCCTCTTCCAGCCCCCAGAACCCTATCCAAAGAAATGTTACTCACGTATGCTGATCATTCCCTGGAACGGCTTGTATAACCCCACAATGCGGGCATATGTGCTCCTCTGGGTGCAACTCTTCCCGACATTTGATACAACGAGCTACTTCAATGCCTTCGTAAACCGGCGTTTCCTCCTGAGGAGCYCCAGCGTCAAGATCGTCATCGATGAACTCCGCTTCCATCGCCACCGCGGCCTCTGGTGTGATTGGCAGCTCGATTTCCAGTTTCCGACCGCAGGATGGACAATAAATCGCATCGCCCCCCGTAGAATGACCGCACAGACACATTCTCTCGTCGTTTAACTGGCTGATCTTCGAATGAAGATCGGCTATCGCCAATTCGATCGCAGCATTTTCCTGCGACAATCTTGCAATCTCAGGTTCCGCTAATGACAAATTCCCGGTCTGGTAAGCTTGATATACCGCCGAGCCGATTTCCGTGAAATTATCTTTCATATCTTTCCGTTTACGCGAAATTTGCGCAGATAGCTTGGTCGTTTCCACAGTCCGCTGCGCTTTGTCCGCCGCTTTGGCGGCTCCGTCTTTTATTTTCTGAAAGAAGCTCATGTGAGTACCCTCCACGTCGAAGTATATGCTTCTGTATCACCTGTATATAATACGGATGATGTGCGCCTTTTGTGGCAGTTAGGCAAATGAATATATTTTCATCTATGCTCAAGTAACCCCACGAAGTGACGTGAGGCTTCGAAGTTATTCCATGGCGAAGCCCCTTTGCGGGGACCCCGGATCCTTACAACATGTAAAAAGGGCCGATCACTCGACCCTTCTTACGTCTGCCTTGTTCCTTATGCTTCCAGTACGAATAATTTATGCGTCAACGACTTCAACTGATCGTCAATAAGTTGGACTTCACCTGATAGTTCAGCAGCAATTCGCTCATCCAGCAGCCTGTTAATTTGATCCAGGACGTCTGAGATTTCGAATTCGACTCGCTTCTGATGGAACATCCGCTCTAATAGCCCTAATGTGTCTTTGTACTCGAACACCAGCTTCTTACGATCCGGAGTGATCTCCATAATTTGCACAACTGAGCCACGCTTGTAAATATAATTCATCGTATAGGATGGATAAATCCGGTTGACAATCGCATCTCCCTTGAACTCTGCAACAGCCTTACGCATCAGATTAGCCAGCTTCGGATTACTTACCCGGCACGATCCCTCACATACGTAATATCCGCTTTTCCACTCGAAGGACAAACAAATCTCTTCGCCTGCGTCGTCTTGGAACGCGACCTCCTGACTGCCATTTTCGGTAACTTTGACCCGAGGATTGACTTGATTCATTGTAAGCAAATCCAGAAAACTAGACATTTCGGCTTCCGTTAAATGCAAGCAGGTTTTGACATATTCCGTCGCTAACCGCTGAGCCATAAAAATCCCTCGATTCTTTTTTTAAAACCCAGATCAATTCCCCTGTTAGAGAACTGATTTTTTTCCTTACTTTAATTTATTATACTATATCGTTCAGGAATATTCCTGCTAACTTTTCGCTGAAAACAATCAAAATTCAGAAAAATCGGCAGTCTTTCGCGAGAAGTGCCGGGAAAATCACGTATCTTCCCTGTTTCCCTTGCATATTCATGCAGTTTTCTTTAACTTTGTAAGTCAGTAATCGGCATACGCTACGAAGCTTCCCTTCACTTTGTAGGGTAAAAAACAGCTCCTCTAGTCTACGCTAGAAGAGCTTTCTTGATGCAGACCAGCTGCTTGTTCGATTACTTGCCACAATTCGTCCTTGCCTAAACCCAGCTCCGAAGAGAACATCACGATCGTGTCCTGTTGGCGCATCTGGAGTGTTTCTTTCACGATCTTGAGATGCTTCTGCCATTTCCCCTTCGGGATCTTGTCCGCCTTGGTCGCTACTACACATACCGGCAAATCATTATGCACAAGCCACTCATACATGGCCTGATCGTCTGATGATGGCGGGTGACGCAAATCAATAATTTGAATAATAAGCTGCAGCCGATCTCTCTCTGTCAAATACCGCTCAATAAACCGGCCCCATTCTTCCCGCTTCGTCTTCGACACCTTGGCGTAACCATAACCTGGCAAGTCGACGAAATAGAGCTTCGATTCGATACGATAAAAATTCAACGTTTGTGTCTTACCCGGTTGCGAGCTCGTCCGGGCCAGATTTTTGCGCGAGATCATCTTGTTAATGAGTGACGATTTGCCCACATTGGATCGGCCTACCAGAGCAATCTCTGGCAGTCCGTCCTCTGGATATTGATCGGGCCCAACCGCGCTGATAATAAACTCCGCCAGATTAACTTTCATTCCGGTGTCCCCTCCCCTTAGTGGATCGGAACCTGGGTGACTAACGCATGCTCGAGCACCTGGTCCATATGTTGTACGGGAACGAAGGTCATCTCGCTGCGTACGCTTTGCGGTATATCTTGTATATCCTTCTCATTGTCTTTCGGTAAAAGTACGGTACGAATACCCGCTCGGTGTGCTGCCAGCGATTTCTCCTTCAATCCGCCAATAGGAAGCACTCGCCCGCGGAGCGTAATCTCTCCGGTCATGGCTACGGTCTTCGATACTGGAATTTCGGTCAACGCCGAGATTAGAGCAGTCGCCATCGTAATCCCCGCAGATGGACCGTCCTTCGGAATTGCACCTTCCGGAATGTGAATGTGAATATCGTTCTTCTCATGGAAATCCGGTGGAATATGCAACTGTTCTGCTCTCGAGCGAGTATAGCTGAAGGCCGCTTGCGCGGATTCCTTCATAACGTCTCCCAGCTTACCTGTGAGCGTCAGCTTGCCTGTGCCAGGCATGACCGTCACTTCGATGACCAAGGTGTCTCCGCCTACTTCTGTCCAGGCCAGCCCTGTAACCGCTCCGACTTGATCTTCTTCTTCCGCAAGATTAACCCGGAACTTCGCAGGTCCCAAGTAATCGACTAACGCCTGATTATCGATATGAATACTCGTTTTCTCGCCGGAAACGATCAATTTGGCAGACTTGCGGCACAAACTGGCCATTTGCTGCTCAAGATTACGAACACCCGCTTCACGGGTATATTCACGAATGACCTTCATGAGTGTCTCTTCGTCCACCTGAAGCTGGTCCTCTTGTAAACCGTGCTCTCTGATCTGCTTGGGCAGCAAATATTTGCTAACAATCTGCAGCTTCTCAAGCTCCGTATACCCCGGAATGTACAATAGCTCCATACGGTCCAACAGCGGCCGCGGAATATTGTGCGCGGCATTCGCCGTCGTTACGAACATCACATTCGACAGATCGAATGGCAACTCGATATAATGATCACTAAAAGTGCTGTTTTGCTCTGGATCGAGCACCTCCAGCAATGCTGAAGACGGGTCTCCGCGGAAATCCATCGACATCTTGTCGATTTCGTCCAATAGCATAACAGGATTGTGACTGCCGGCGTTTTTCAAACCTTGCATGATTCGTCCCGGCATCGCCCCTACATACGTTCTCCGATGCCCGCGAATCTCCGCTTCATCCCGAACACCACCTAGTGAGATACGGATGAACTTCCGGTCAAGCGAACGTGCAATGGAACGTGCTATTGAAGTCTTCCCTACGCCCGGAGGTCCCACGAGGCATAGAATCGGCCCCTTCATCTTCTGAACGAGCTTCTGAACAGCCAAATATTCCAGCACTCGCTCCTTCGGCTTTTCCAACCCGTAATGATCCTCGTTCAGAATATTTTCTGCTTTCTGGATATCCAGATCGTCTTCCGTCCATTTGGACCATGGCAATGCTAACAGCCAATCCAGATAGTTGCGGATGACGRCTCCTTCTGCTGAAGTAGCCGGCATCTTCTCAAGCCGATCAATTTCTTTCTCGACTTTCTCACGCACCTTCTCTGGAAGCTGWGCTTCTTCCATCTGGGCTCTTAGCTCTTCAACCTCGCCCGCACGGCCTTCTTTCTCACCGAGCTCCTTCTGTATAGCCTTCATTTGCTCACGCAAATAGTATTCCTTCTGTGTCTTCTCCATCTGCTTCTTGACCCGTTGATTGATCTTGCGCTCCAACTCGAGCACTTCCCGCTCATTGTTCAAGAAGCTGAGCAGCTTCTCAAGCCGTTCCCGAACGTCCACCGTCTCGAGGATATCCTGCTTATCTTTTATTTTCAAAGACAAGTGGCTCGTGATCACATCGGCAAGTCTTCCTGGCTCATCGATGTCGGACACGGCAGCCAATGTCTCCGGTGTGACCTTCTTGGACAAATTGATGTAATGCTCGAATTGACTCAGAACGGTTCGCATCAAAGCATCGGTCTCGGAATCGGACGTCTCTTGTTCCGGGAGTTCCTTAGCCATCACTGTATAGTATTCCGAGTTGGAGAGGAACTCTACGATCTCAGCACGCATCATACCTTCCACAAGCACACGGATCGTTCCGTTAGGCAGCTTGAGCATCTGCCTTACTTTGGCGATCGTACCTACGCGGTAGATGTCATCCTTAGCCGGATCCTCGATATTGATCTCGGATTGGGAGCACAACAGAATCATGCTGTCGTCCACCATCGCCTGGTCAAGCGCTTTGACAGACTTCTCGCGTCCTACGTCCAGATGCAGCACCATGCTTGGGTATACAAGCAATCCGCGCAGCGGCAGCAAAGGCAGTTTACGTACCTTCGGCTTATTCGGTCCCATGCCCAGCACCTCCCTACGACTGTAACTTCCCATAATAAGTTATCCCGTCACCCATTCCCTTTTCGTGTTGCAAGCGTGGTCATCAGGGCCCTTAATTGGATGTAGTCACCATTTTATCAAAATTGCCGACAAAACACCAATTGACTACCCCTCACTGCTTATGTCAGGACCCGCGTGAAATAGTGGCGGCGGCGAAGCAATCAGCACATCTACGGAATTCGGCATTACGGCTGGACTTTCATACTCTCTCTTGCCAAGTGCATGAGCCAGAACTTCGTCGATCGATTCCACCGCAATAACTTCCAATCCCCCGCTTAGTCCTCCAAAAATATCCTGCCAGTTCTCCTTCGGAATGATCACCCTGGTTGCACCGGCCTGGAAAGCCGCCTCTACCTTAGCTACAGCCCCGCCAATCGGCTTCACCTTGCCATGTATACTGATCTCCCCTGTCATCGCTAGCTTATTATCAACCGGAATACCACGGATTGCAGATGCAATCGCTGTAGCCATCGACACACCTGCAGAAGGCCCATCAATCGGAATGCCTCCAGGAAAATTGATGTGCAGGTCATAGTCGTATGTATGCATACCGGATCTGCGGAGGACAGTCAACACATTCTCAATCGACCCTCTGGCCATACTTTTGCGACGAAGTGTCTTGGACCCTCCCCCCATTTCCTCCTCATCCACAACCCCGGTAATTGTGTATTTACCAGTACCAGGTTGATCGCATGGTGTGGCAGTAACTTCGATTTCCAGCAGCATGCCTTGATTCGGACCATATACCGCAAGTCCATTGACCAGACCGATTTGCGGTTCTGACGGCACCTTCTTCTCGGGACGCGGCGTAAGCTGACTGCTGTTAGCTACCCATTCCACGTCACCTGCTGTAATATCATTACGACTGTCCGAGATCGCTATACCAACCGCGAGTTGGATCATATTGACGGCTTCCCGGCCGTTCGTCGCATACTTCTTCACAACCTCGACGGCCTGCTTGTTTTCCTTGAACCCAATTTTGCGTACTGCGTTCGTGGCAATGCGTTCAATCTCTTCCGGCAACAGAGGTCGGAAAAAAATTTCCATACAGCGTGATCGAATAGCTGGTGGAATTTCCTGTGGTGTACGGGTCGTCGCACCTACCATGCGGAAATCTGCCGGTAATCCGTTCTGGAATATGTCATGAATGTAATTCGGCACGTTTGTATCCTCGGAGTTGTAATAAGCACTCTCGAGAAACACTTTGCGGTCTTCAAGCACTTTTAATAACTTATTCATCTGAATCGAATGCAATTCGCCAATCTCATCAATAAACAGCATGCCACCATGCGCTTTCGTAACAGCCCCGAGCTTCGGCTGCGGAATACCTGCCACACCCATTGCACCCGCACCTTGATAGATCGGATCGTGAACGGAACCGATCAACGGATCGGCAATCCCTCGCTCGTCGAATCGGGCGGTTGTCGCGTCCAGCTCTATGAACTTGGCGTCATAGCGGAACGGAGATGCCGCATTCTTCTTCGCCTCCTCCAGAATCACTCTGGCAGCCGCTGTCTTGCCTACTCCCGGAGGTCCATATATAATCACATGCTGCGGATTCGGACCACACAGGGCCGCCTTCAGCGCACGCAGCCCTTCCTTCTGACCGACAATATCGTCCAACGTGGATGGTCTTGTTTTCTCCGACAAAGGCTTGGTTAATGAGATAGAACGGAGCTTGCGCAGCTTATCCATCTCTTTCTTCGATTCCCGGTCTACTGCCGTTCGGTTCGTCTGTTGATTGCGCAGCAGATTCCAGAAATATAAACCGATGACAATGGCGAAAAACACCTGAATAATCATCAAAATGATACTTAAACTCATACTTTACTCCTCCTATACGTTACAACGCATCGCATTATTGGTCTCACCTGGGGTCCCCGAAAAGTAATCCAATTAAGCCTCAAAGCTTCACTTCACTTTTTGGGGATCAATTTGGGGTAGATATTGGTAGTATTCCCCTGTGCAGGGCGGGTTAACCGAGAATGAGAACAAAAAGTTTGTACACGATATAGGGTAAGGATTCAATCTGCACAATTAGCCAAAAAGGCGGTTTTGACTAAATGAGACTATTATCCATACTGCTCGCTGGATGCCTGCTGCTCGTAAGCGGAACGAACACTAGGACATCTGCAGCCTCGTTTGATGCCAAACCCTACTCATCACACCAATCGCTGGGCGCCCCGGCTTGGGTTGCACCGCTCGCCTTTCCCGGAACCGATATTGTCATCGATGTCGGACATGGCGGCATAGACGGCGGAACGAAATTCGGTGAATTGCTTGAGAAGAACGTCAATCTTGATATCGCTTTGAAGGTGTATGAGCAGTTAACACGTTCCGGGGTACGGACAGCCATCAATCGGACGACTGATTATGCACTAAGCGACGATAATTATTGGCTGGGAAGCCGTTCACGCCACCTGAGGGACTTGTCCCAACGCAAACTGCTGGCGGAAGCGCTGCGACCCAAGTTAGTCGTCAGCCTCCACACGAATTGGGCCAAGCGATCAAGTAGGACGGGAGCGACAGTTCTGTTTCAGATGAACCCGCAAAGCCATGCGGCTGCCCATCTGATCCAGCGACGATTGAACAACTTATACGGGAAGAACGGAGAAATCCCTTACCTTGGAAAGCCATTCTACTTGTTGAACCACTCCCCCTGTCCTGCGGTAATTGTAGAAATGGGTTTTATCAGCAATCCCGATGATCGTGCGATTCTGACAACGCCAGCCAAACAACAAATAATGGCGGAAGCTATCGCCTCCGCCATCCGAGAATATTTGATTGCCTTCTCCAATCAGCCTTACAAGTAATCAATGCTGCTTGCGGCCTGGAATCGTCCCGGTCCGTTCAAACTCAGCGACGATGGTGTCGATTTCTTTCTTCAACTCACTAACCAGCTCAGCTTCCGGCACCTTGCGTATCATCTCACCGTAACGAAACAGCATCCCTTCTCCACGGGCACCGGCTATGCCGATGTCCGCTTCTTTGGCTTCACCAGGGCCGTTCACCGCACAACCCAATACAGATACCTTAATCGGCACTTTCAGCTTCTCGATGTACTGCTCTACCTCATTGGCGACGGAGAACAGGTCGATATCGAGTCGCCCGATTGCCGAAGTTATCCGATTGAATGTGAATGCTCATCGGCAATTGTGGCGGGTGCTTATTGACCGCAACCAGATCGGAGAACCTTATCTTGGTCACATCCGGTCGCTCCTGCCGGAACTCACTCAGGAAGGGTGACTACATTGTCTGTTGAGATTACGTTCTTACCCGATAACAAGAAAATAACGGTGAAGCCCGGTACCACTTTGCTGGATGCGGCGAGTCGAGCGCGAGTTCATGTTCGTACGCGTTGCGGCGGTAACGCTTCTTGCTTGATGTGCAAGGTTACAGTGGAAGATTCAATCGGACTACTGCCCATGATACCTAATGAAGCACGTAAGCTAGGTAATCTGGTGGACACCCATATCCGACTAGCCTGCCAAGCGCGAGTGACTGGGAATGTTACGGTCATCGTTCCAGAAGACCCGCTTCGGGCAGCAGTACGGGCTCAATTGGCTAAACAGCAGGAGGAAGATTTATGGTGAAAGTACTAAGTCAAGTCGCGCGGCTAATTGCGGCCGTGAGTGTCATTCTGGCGCTATCCGGCTGCTTATATAACAAGAACAATAAGCTGGACAACATGACATCCATTCGCGAGAGTATCGTGCTCGTTCAGAATGCGATTGATACGTACAAGCAGCGTACGGGCGTGCTCCCGATCAAGAACTCTAATTCGCTCACGCCCATCTATGAAAAATATGTAATTGATATGCGCAAGCTGAAAGATGGTCACTACATCTCACAACTCCCTGCAGTCTCCTATGAGAATGGCGGGTCGGCGATATTCGTCCTAGTCAATCCAGATGAGAAGCCCGAGGTGCGGGTGATGGATCTGGTGGCCTATCAGCAAACCGGTGATATCCAGAAGAAGGTGGACGAGTACAAGGCCTCACATCAAGGGCAGCTCCCGTCTGGCGCTGAAGTTGCGCCGCATTTCTACCAGTTGGATTATGCCAAGCTGGGGGAGAAGCAAGTTCAGGTGGAGAGCCGCTATTCCCGTCAGTTTATTAGCTTCGTGCTGCATGAATCCGGGACAGTTGCGATTGATTATGCGCCGGATCTGATGAAGATGATCACCGAGAAATCGCTTGCTGCGGGTCTTCAATCGGGTTCTGATCTGCGGGCTATTCTAGTGCGGGAATCCCCATTTGTTCCAGCCAAATCATACCCTTACCATTGGAAGAACGGACAACCGGTCTTATCCGAGCAATGAACGAAAGTCCATATGAATTTGAATAATCCTCTGCGCCAGACGAAGCTGGTTCAGAGGGTTTCTTTGTCATTTCCGAATAACTTCCCGGATTGTCACATATATTTGTTCGGTACAGCATGCAAGAGAAGGGACTGGTTACACTGCACATTTGAAATTAATAGAGAAAAAAATAGAGCCATGCAGTCATATTTGCCAGTCCCGTACATATATTTTTTACTAGTCTGAAAGCATGTACGAGTTAGTCGCATACCGGGCCTGCCCTTTCGCAGCATCCGTCTCTCGTATCGCGACACTTGCTTCATTCATCATCCTGTTGGGAGGGATCAAATTGGAGAAAGTGGATATTTTCAAGGACATCGCAGAACGCACTGGCGGGGATATTTACCTAGGGGTAGTGGGCGCGGTCCGTACAGGCAAATCGACGTTTATCAAGCGGTTCATGGAAACGCTGGTGCTGCCGAACAT
>NZ_JBFUIX010000058.1:0-45382 GCF_056401635.1 Paenibacillus sp. P4_E11
CTGTAAAAACAGATTGGAGGGAGGTTAAACTTAATCACTTCACAACCCTGCTCATTGAACTATCGGGCAGTTTTGCTCAAAGAAGTACATGTTTGGTTTATTGTGGTAGAATATACCTTTTTGTAGTTTTATGGAGGTGTTATTATATTGGGCAATGATTTTTATAGAAAAATTGGTGCGGCGTTCCTGTTTGTTGCTGCCATGATTTATACACTGGAGCGAATAACAAATAAGATTACAAATAGCATTCAAAGTACAGGCAATGCGACAATGGTTTCTAATTTTTTTGAGAATTTGTTTGTTCCTGCATTCACATTAATCGGAATTATTTTATTTGTTTATGGGTTTCCCAGGAATGAATCTAATGGCTTGTCAACACCAATGAAGCTTATAGCTTTCTTTGTATTAGGGCCTTTAGTTGCCTTTTTATTAGTTGGCGTGTTTCTATTCATTAGATATGTATGGGTTTGACGATTAACCTATCGGGACACGATAGTTCAATGTAGAGAGGGCTGCCATATGGTAGCCCTTCGCTTAACTAACGGGCAGATTTCTCGAATGGAAATGTCTTACATAAATATTTTGGATGCTTTATAATGACAGTTAATACGAAACCACTTTGTAGGAGGTAATCATATTGGAAACTGCTCAGCTTATCACACATGATAATCGCAAGATTTATCCCCATCTTTACTCTGTGAAACCAGGACCAGTACAAATTTTGCGTGTTCCTAAGATGCAATATGTAACCCAGGAAATGAGCACAGCTTTCCATATGAACTGGGCTGGACGCCCAGAACCATTAGATGAACAGTGGATTGTATGGAAAGTAGTGAACCAGTTGAAGCAAATTACAAAGAATTCAATGGGATATAAGTTTAAGTTAATGCCACCCGAGATTATTTGGCATTGTATAAGTGATGATGATAAATATAACGTTACTCAGATGATGCAAGTTCCAGATTGTATCACTTCGGAAATTTACGAAGAGGCAAGGGCAAATGTCGAGAAGAATTTACGTGGACAAACAGTACCTAGGACCAAGTTTGTAGGAGAAGAGTCCACTATCAGTGCTCAAAAACTTCATGTTGGACATTATCATGATACACAGTCAACTCTACAAGAAATTGAAAATCATATTGAAGAGCAAGGGTACCGAATCAAAGGCAACCGAAGAGAGATTTATCTGACACCAGCTATGCAGTGTCATCTACCCGAAACATGGAAAACGATTGTTAGGGTGGAAATTGAAAAACTTGATTGAACAAACGGGAGACGTTAGTTGAACAACCAAGGAGCAGTTTGCCGCGGCAGCTGCTTCTTCTGTTTATTGAACTAAAGGGCAGATTTGCTCAAGCATATTGGCAGGTACTAGATCAAGTTAGTACTAAATTGGATGGTTAATACATTGTAGAATAAAGAAAACCTTTATTTTTTTCCTAAGGGGGATATCCATGAAGGTATTGGCCATCCTGTTACTTATTATCGTAGGCTGGCTTGCGGTAATATCTGGCCGAAATGTTTATGTGGAGAGAGACGCTACATTATTTACTGCTAACCAAGTTACCTCTTCAACCTGGTTCCCATACGTCGCATTACTAGTCGTGATCGGTATTTTGTGTAGGTATATTTCGAATCAACAGTGGATGGAATACACCTTAAAATTTTGGCCTCTGATTCAGGTATTACTAATATGTGCTGGATTTTTTAAGCTTGGTTTTGTGTTCCTTTTTCTATTTGCACCCTTAAATTTTACAGGTGAAGTGATCGCAGCAAGTTATCTTTTAACTTCACTTATTATTGATCGCGAGAATACCTGGCGAAAAAACTGCGTACTATTCGTCATTAATGCCATCATTGCGATTTTTTTAATCGTGGGCATAACAACGGATTATCGAGCGAACCTGCCCATGTAAGTCTGGTGATCCATTCCGCTAACGGGAACGTTAGCATTCAATTAGTTGAAGGCCATCGACTTCGACCTGGGAGGTAAAAAGTATAATGAAAGATGATGAATTGTTGAATTATTTAAACAAAAGATTATCATATTTGAGAAAGAGAAAGTTGACTCATATATTCCAAGTTTTACGTACTAAAAACAAAGGAAGAATTGAAGAGGTTGAAGATCTCATAAGTCGGATTAAAACGTGCAACTTCAAAAATCCAGAACACGATTAAATAATCCATACATTCGTAATGCCGATTAAATTTCCTAACTGGACACATGAGAGGAGTTTCAGTGCTGAACAAATTCAAAATTTATATAGTTGCAAGCTTAGCCTGCATCATCATACCGATTATCGGCCTATTGTACGGAATATGGGATAGCAACCAGCCCAATACTGGACCGATAGGAGATGGTGATGTTAGCCTCTCCTTGTTCCAATGGATTCCGATAATATCCTCACTTTTTATTGGTATCATTAATCTGCCAATTGCTATCATTCGCTATAAAAGACATAAAGGAATAAAAAGGAAATCAGAAGGTAACAGATTAAACTAACGGGACACTATAACTGAATTGGAACGAGGCTGCCGACATCGAACGGCAGCCTCGCTGTGCGAACGGGCAGGTTAGTTTAATCATTTCGCGAATACCTTAGGTATGACGGATTTACGAAGTTCGCAAAAAAGACGTTAGCCGAAACTTCCTAGGTCAAGAACATATGGGTAAACCCTCAAAGCCAGGAGCATCTAAGGTCAAGATCGGATAAGGGCATAAGAAGATCAAGACATATTCGGTGGGTAACTCGAAGAAGAGGAAGCATCGGCTAACACCACATTCACGCTTCGGGCTACGCCCTCGGTTCGGACCGAAGTTGAGAAGCCAGAGTAGATTCAGCCGGTCACATCCGACTCCGTCGGACGTCGAGAATTCAAGAACGTTAGCCGAAAGAAGTTCTTACATGTTTAGGAGGAGTCTATATGATATTAGAAAAAGTTATAAAAAGAATTGTAATACAAAGTGAATATAAGGATTTTGTTGATAAGTATATAGATAATATACTTACCGAATTTAAAGGTAAGATTCATAGCATTTATATGTGTGGCTCGATTCCAAAAGGAACTGCTAAACCTTTTAAGTCAGATGCAGACTTTACTATTGTATGTGTAAATCCCAAAGATATTGATTACGAAAGATTGTCAAATATTAAAGACAAGATTTTGGAAGAATTTCCATTAGTAACTAAGATTGATACGATAATTTGCTCTATTGACGATGTATTAAGTAAACCGAATGAGTGGGGTTTTTGGATTAAGATAATTTGTGTTTGCATATATGGTCATGACGTTGGTGAAAAAGTGCCACCGATAATTACTTCTCCAGAGTTCATTTTAGACTTAAATACAGAGACCAAGGAGGAAGTAGATCGTATACATAGTTTACTTTCTAATGCTAGTGATAACACAATGAAAACTAGATATATTAAAGGTTATTCTAAGAGATTAATTCGTGCATTATACTCTTTGGTTTTAGAAGATACAGGTGTATGGCAAGATGACATTATTAAGATGAAGAATGCCATATTAGACTATTGCGAGATTGACTCCGCTTTAGTTGATTATCTGTATGCTTGTTACTTGGATAGTCATGTACTTGTTGAAGAGTTTCTGGGAATTGCAGATGAAGTATATAGCTATATTGAAAACGCCTTAAATACAATGGCTGCTTCCAGAACTTCCTTCGGCTAACACCATATTGACGCTCGGGGTCACTCTGAGAAGCGAGTGACCACATCCAGCCCCCTAAGCCCGTCGGGACGTCACTGCATTAGGTGTTCGGCAAGCCTCACAACTATAAGCAGCGGCTCTAAGGGGCCAGGACGTCGTCAATACAAATCGTTAGCCGAAATTTCCTAGGTCAAGAACATATGGGTAAACCCTCAAAGCCAGAAGCATCTAAGGTCAAGAACGGATAAGGGCATAAGAAGATCAAGACATATTCGGTGGGTAACTCGAAGAAGAGGAAGCATCGGCTAACACCATATTCACGCTTCGGGCCATTCGGGCAGAGATCATTAAACTAACGCAGAACGATAGCTGAATAAACAAGCAGATGGAGGCTGCCGGCATGGATCGGCAGCTTCGTTGCGAACGGGCAGGATTGCGTAGTATCGTCAGATGTGTTTCCCCATTCCTTGTTACCTTCTATCGTAGGGCATAATTCATCGTCTATAAATTCATAGACAAAAAAAGCCCAAGCATCGTACGCCTGAGCTTTGATCTACAGGACCTTGCCGGATTACGCTACAATTATGTGCAAAATTTGGTTCCCGATCAGAAAGTTCGTTTATTTTAAGATGAAGTTCAAGAGCTTATTATTTTAGAAGAAGAATGGAAAAAAGAATGGGTCGAAACGTTCAAAACGTTCACGACGGTCAAAACGGTCAAAACGGTCAAAACGGTCAAAACGGTTAAAACGGTTAAAACGGTTAAAACGGTTAAAACGGTTAAAACGGTTAAAACGGTTAAAACGGTCAAAACGGTCAAAACGGTCAGAACGGTCAAAACCGCAAGGTGAAAAACATTTTGTGCGTACTGATTTCATGTTTTTTTGTTTAGCTTTATTATTCCTATTTTTGTTTGAGCTTATCTGCACATGTTTTTTGTTGGTGTATTTCATCTATTTATCACCTCCTAGTTTTATATAGTATGTCCAATAAGTTGCACTGATTGGACGAGCGTTTATTTGAGATTAAAATAAACTTCTATACCGCTGGGTAAAGGTTTTTTTCAAATGAATCAACAGTTGTTCAACTAACGAGAACGATAGTTGAATCATGACATCACGGCAGCCGGCATACGATCGGCTGCCGTTGTTCTTTTTAAGATCCGAATATTGTGCCCAAATACTGAACGATAACTGAGCGCATAAAGGGCAATGATGAAGATCTGACGTTTGGCATGTATTTGAATATTTTTTAGGCACGTTGTTATGATTGTGGAATTAATAAGTAAAATAGTAGACTGGAAAAAACGTAGTTAGGGAGGGCTGGAATATGGATTCAGATGCTAATGTAAATGGTACACTTCGGGATAATGGATAGACCTATTTTACTTCTTCATTTACAGGAGGATCAGAATGAACGCATTTAATGACATTAATCATTGGCATGAGATGATCGGCAAGCCGAATCGCTACGGTTTCAAGCCGTGTCTACGATTAGTTCGAAGCTTCGAAACAATCGATTTTTATGGTGAGCTGTTTGAGCAAGCAAACGGCCCCGGTACCGTGCAGAAAACATTATTGATGCTTCCAAAAACCATCAATGAAAAATTGCCGGCAGTTGTTGTTCCTTTTTACTACCCGGACCGTGCAGCGGGATACGACCTTGATACGCTTGAACCAACCAACGAATCCGGCATCGCAATGGCTTTGCACCTCGTGCGACGCGGGTATGTTACTATCACAGCGGAGGCTTACCACTTGACTTATCGGAACCTAGAGCTAGACCGACAAGATTTCTCACGTTGGCGCTTGTCTGCCGAGAGACTGCTTGATAACCATCCAGATTGGACGGGCATCGGAAAGCTGATTGCCGATACTCAACTTCTGGTGGATGTTCTATACGCTGACCCTCGCATCGATAGCGAGCGTATAGGAATTGTTGGTCATTCGCTCGGAGGTAAAGTGGCTTTATATGTAGGCTGTTTAGACCATCGCATCAAAGCCTTGCTTTGCAGTGACTTCGGGATTGATTGGGACCGGACAAATTGGTCGGAACCATGGTATTGGGGAGAGAAGCTCAATAAACTTAAATCCGCCAATATGGACCATTCTGAGCTGCTCCGCATCGCTGGACTTAAGCCTATTGTTTTCATAGCAGGACTTTACGACAACGAAGGTGCATTGGACTTCTTAATACGTGCTGGCTATTCCGATTCATCAAAGTATCTATTTATTAATCATGCAAGCGGGCATCATCCGCCGTTGGAAGTTCTCGAACAAGGATATGATTTCTTACAAACCCGTTTCTGAAGTTTGTCACAAAAGAAGGCGCCGGCCAAAACCGGCTGCCTGGTTCTGTTGTTAATGCCGTGTCTCACTTAGCGTAGGCCGCTGAGTTTGGAAGACACCTTTCGATTAACGAGTCGAGATGCAAACAAATTAGCCTGCGCTGAGTGCGGTTTATTTGTTTTATGGAACGTCTTGTCCTCTACTCAGGACACTAGGTTGCATTGTTAGCTGAGAAGAGACAACAAGATGAGGCACAAATAGCCTTAAACGAAGGGAATGAGCCAATCGGTGCGGTTCTAGTTGACCAGGATGGTAATGTTTTGAGTAGGGTCAGTGGGTCCTTATCTTTTTTGAAGAAATGGTAGGAAGACGCAACAAGTATTCCGTGTGGGGGATTGAACTCCCTCGGGAGACCGATAGTTCAATCATGACACGACGGCAGCCGGCCCAAAGATCGGCTGCCGTTTCCCGTTGAAGTATACGAACGGGCAGGATAGCTCCAGTATTCAGGTCCTGGCGTGAGGTATTGCGAATTATTTCTAAAGTATAGACAAGGGTTAATTTATTGGTTATTGAATTATTAGTACGATCGTGCTAAATTTTTATCCATGAGTACTAAATCCTGCCTATTTATTCGGATTGAGGCTGTCCGCTTCATTGCATATAATGAAGGTACCACCCTTCGGGGAGATCGTTAAGGGAGGCCGCGATGAACGAGACCGCATTTGACGAACCATTATTTGCAAGCTTGAAGCCGGGCTTAACCTCGTTCTGTTACCGAATGCTAGGCTCCATGGACGATGCGGACGATGCCGTTCAGGAGACGAGTATTCGGGTCTGGCAGAGCTGGAGCACGTTCAGACAGGATTCATCGTTCAAAACTTGGGTCTATCGGATTGCCTCCAACCTGTGCTTGGACAAGCTGAGACAATCCAAACGCCGCGCGCTTCCCGTTGACCTGTTCGACCCGGCCGTCGCCATCGTCGAGCCGCGCGACACGCTGCCGGACTCTGCTTGGATCTGGCCGTCTCCCGACTTTGGGGGCAATCCGGAGGATCGGCTCGTCCGCAGAGATACCCTTCAACTGTGCTTCATCGCTCTCCTGCAGACATTGCCTCCGCGGCAGCGCGCGGTACTCATTTTGAAGGATGTATTTGAATGGTCCTCCAAGCAGATCGCGGAAACGTTGGCGATGTCGCCGGCAGCGGTGAACAGCGCCTTGCAAAGAGCCCGAGAGACGATGGACCGGGCGCAGCTTCGCTCGGATGAGCTCAGCAGCATGGACGTTCAACCGGAGCAGCAGCTGCTGTCCCGGTATGTGGAGGCCTTCGAGCAATTCGATATTGCTGCGCTCGTCGCGTTGTTCCACGAGGAAGGCTGCATGTCGATGCCGCCCTTCGAGATGTGGATCCGCGGCAAGGATGATTTGTCCGCCTTCTATTCGCTTACTCGCTGGCATTGCGAAGGTTCGCGATTTGTGCCCATTACGGTGAATGGCGGTTATCCGGCGTTGGCCCAGTATATGCCGGGCAAAGAGGGCTCTGGCCTGGTACCCTGGGGCATCCACGTCATCGAAACCAAAGAAAATCAAATCCTGCACGTTCAAAACTTCATTCATACGCCATTATTTTCGCGATTTGGGCTGCCTGAGCGAATTGACCAATGAATTTCGTCATTGGCTTACGTCTATATCATTGAGAATAACCAAACGACGAATATCATGAGAGAGGTGTCTATTTAAAATGGAAACGAGTCAACCGACGAAAGTAACCGTGCAAGCCGTCATTCAAGCCCCTGTCGAGAAGGTATGGCGCTATTGGACCGAGCCGGATCACATCACGAAGTGGAATCAAGCGTCCGAGGACTGGCATGCGCCGAGAGCCGAAAACGATCTGCGGGTCGGCGGCAAGTTTCTGACACGGATGGAAGCGAAGGATGGCAGCATGGGCTTTGATTTTGGCGGCGTCTACGATGTCGTGAATCGGCATGAGGCGATCGGCTACACCATGGAAGACGGAAGAAGAGTGGATATTGCTTTCGTCGATCAAGGGAATGAGACGAAGGTCATTGAAACGTTCGACGCGGAAAGCTCCAATCCCGTCGAGTTCCAGCAAGCAGGCTGGCAAGCGATCATGGACAATTTCAAAGCCTATACCGAACAAAACTAATCATCGCGAAGAAGACGCCGGGGAAGATGCCCGGCGTCTTTCTTTTTGAACCCTAGTACGAGCGTGCTCTCCGTTAGCCTTAACCTTGTGCCGCATCCATGTTCATGTAGTTAATGGCCCACAGATGGCCATCCAAGTCCACGAAGCCCCAATGATACATGAACCCATGATCTTCAGGTTCAGCGTGCAATTTCCCGCCCAAGGAGACCGCGGTATTCACGATTTCATCGACCTTTTCCCGGCTCTCGAAGGCCAATGCGATCGTCATCTGCGCATACTTGCTCGTATCGACGGATTCCTTCTCCGTGAGCGTATTAAAGAATGCTTGATTGATCAGCATGACCTGCAGGTTGTCGCCGATCACGATGGCTACCGAATTCTCGTTATCGGGGAATTGCGGGTTGAGCTCGAATCCGAGTCCGGTGAAGAACGCTTTCGATTGTTCTACGTTTTTTACAGGCAGGTTGAAGCTCGTGAATGCGGACGTTAATGCCATTTTCAAAACACCTCTTCGTCAAATTAGTTTGTGTTCATTTATGCCTTCGTTTATATAGACGACAGCCGATCCGGGAATTCATCGGTCTCATGGATTCGGAAGCGTAAATTTTGAAAAATAACTTGGTATTGAGTTCGGATACCCGCCATTCCCGTAAGGTTGCTTATTCTTATTGTGCAGGGATGAAGATTGAACCTCTCTAAAAAGGAATTCGTCTGAATATATGACAATTAAAGGGTGGGTATCGAGTGACGGAATGAGGAACGGTATGGAAATTAATGATAAAACCGAAGTGCGAAAGAAAAAGTTCGAAACCGTCGCCATTTCAGTATTAGGTTAAATGTCTTTTTCATGCTTACATTTCTCCTGTTCTCTTCACTAATCGTACGTTTTGCTTATCTACAGTTCGTCGAGGGTCCGAGTCTCTAGGAACGCCAGACAAGCATGATCACGAAGGGCGTATCCATCCCGCCCATCCGCGGCAATATTTACGATTCGGCGGGACAGCAGATCGCATATTCGATCTCAACTCAGTCCCTATACTTTACTTTCAAAACAGGCTTTAAGCAAGAAGCGGCGGAGGCGCTGGCTGCAAAACTCGTGCAGCTGTTTAACGAAAAAGGCGAAGCGAATTCCAAGCCGTTGACGACTGAGGAAGTTATCGAGGCTATGGACATCAAAGGCAGAACGCATCTGCCATTCCAACAACGACGGATCAAATCGGGACTGTCAAAAGAAGAGATCGCCTATCTTAGCGAGCACCGCGACGAGTATCCGGACATGGAGATCGTGGAGGAGCGCATCCGCCAGTACAGTCCCGACCGGGTCGCAGTTCAATTGGTCGGCTATATGAACAAGATGAAGGGAGCCAAGGAGAATCTGGACTTTTACAAAGAAATCAACGCGGATCAATCGGATCCCACGCTTAAGTATTTGGATTCCGAGGAGGTCGGCTACGACGGCATCGAGTTGATGTATCAGAAGGAGATGCGGGGGCTTAACGGTTATAAATCCTATCAAATCGACAGCATGAGCCGGATCGTCGGCGACATGAAGCTGACCAAGCCGGTCAAGGGGCAGAATCTGTATCTAACGATTAATCGCAAGGTGCAGCTCACCGCGCAGCAAGGCATTCTCGATCAGATCGCGACAACCCGGTTAATTACACAGCCTGACGGCGAGATCCTGCAGGCTGCTCAGCTAACGGGTACTATAGTGTATTAAGAAACAAGGACGAGGCTGCCG
This sequence comes from Paenibacillus sp. P4_E11, assembly GCF_056401635.1. Taxonomy (NCBI): domain Bacteria; kingdom Bacillati; phylum Bacillota; class Bacilli; order Caryophanales; family Paenibacillaceae; genus Paenibacillus; species Paenibacillus sp. P4_E11. The sequence continues at coordinate 9,869 of NZ_JBFUIX010000058.1, forward strand.
GACCGGCAGCCTCGATTGCAGAAACACTACAGCCTGCATAACCTGTTCCAATAAAGCTTGAGAAATCAGGTTAATGGTAGTCACATTTGCGTAATTCAAAAATTCACAAATGTGACTACCATTGAAGCGAAGTGACACAAATTACCCTACATTACAGCAGAATTTTGAAAACAAACACTGTGTCTACCTCACTATATCAACGAAGGATCAAGGACGGAATCAAATTACGAAACTGCCTTATCGCGGAAAAGACAATCCGATTGCTATCGTGAAAGCTGTTTGCACCATCATAGGCGGTCCGTACGACGTATACGATATCATCGCCATCGATCTGGAAATCAACGTATTGAAACCCAGTCCGTTTCTTTGATTCCTGCAGAGAATAACCTAGGTCGTCCTGCATCAGCGTGGCGGCGAAATGCCATTGCCGCAAATCGATGGAAACGAACAAGGAGAGCGTCTCCCGCAGAACGTGTCTCATCGGGTCTTCACCTTTATTGGAAATCGTCCAATACAGTCCGGTAGCGGCATCGCGACGGATCGTGAACTTGTGCGTCCCCCCGGGTAACCATACGAAATCGGCCTCCGGATCAAATTCCACACGTCTACCCTCATCATACACTCTTACCATCGCGCAATTATCTGTTACCGGTTCGGAGCAAATGCGCAGCATGTTGTAAATTTGACCGTCCGGTCCTTCCACAATGTTGCCCTCGATCCATCCGACGCCGCCTTTGTTGTTCGTTCCCCATTCCGCGGGATCGATCTCCTGATCGTAGACGAGCTTGTTGCTCATCGTCCAGTTAGACGCTTTCAGCAGGTCGGCGTCGGCATTGCAAGAAATAACGAAGGAGCGGAAGCCAGACGGCCGGAGAGCCGGATCGAGATCCTCGAAAGCGCGGTAAAGGCGGTCTCCGATTTGTACTACAGGGACCGGCGCGCAATGATAATTCGGAGGCTCCATGCCGGGTCCCCCACGGAACAGCAGCCCGCTTTCTTCATCAAGGGCATTCGTCCATGTGCAGCCGCCGTCCCCACTTCGGCGAATCACGATGTGGCCGAAATCACCGGTCGTGCCGAACAAATATAAATCACCACGATGCACAAACAAGCTGCTCCAGAACGCTCGGGTTATATGAGTGACACACGCCCAGGACTGTCCATTATCGTCGGAACGATAGACGCTAGTCAACGTTTCTCTGCCCTCGAAGTCTTTCGGGCTGCCTTTGCCAAAATAATCGTGCGTGGCCACCAGCGATCCGTCGGGAAGCCTAACAATGCTTGGGCTCCCGAGATACGTTTGCGTAGCGCGATCCTGATAACGAACTTCACTGATCCACTGCTTCATAGAAGTATCATCCTTTGATATAGTTATTTTTTGTTCGCTTTCTCCGTTTCGACCATCTTGTTGATTTCTTCATCCGCTTGGCGTAGTGCGGTGTTCAAGTCCAGATTATCGGTGTAAAACAGTTCGAGCTTCTTTTCAATGATGTTGCGGTTCGCCTTCGTGTCGTATGGTGTCGTTACATAAGGCTTCGCCTTTCGCAGGGAAAGGACGGGTGCCAAATCAAGCCCTTTCACAAGCAGGTTGTCTTCGTACATGTGCTTCTTTACCTCAGGATTGGTGAGCGCGGTCGGATTTCCCAACTTGGCCGCCATGGTTTGCACCTCGTCAGACAGCAAGTAAGCTATCAATTCGAAGGCCAAATCGGGATGCTTGCTACCGTTCGGGATGATGAAACCATCAGAGAAGATGCCCGGTCCGACACCCGGCTTGTCTTTCCATACCGGGAATGTGCTGATGCCCCAGTTCAAGCCCTCCTTCGCAGCTTGAGCGAAGTCCGCATCCCCGATCATGACGAGATGGGGGAACATCGCCAAGTTTTGATCCTTAAGAAACGCAGTTCTGCCGTCGGTGAACTTTGCGCCGGCCGGATAGTTGCCAGGTATGCTGTATATGCTTTTGAACATCCGGAAGATGTCCTGCCATTGATTGTCCGCCAACACCACCGATCTGCCCGTTTTAACGTCGATGAAAGGAGCGGATAGTTGTGTCTGCATCCGATTGACGTTAATACCCGCGCTCAAGCCGCGATATTGGATGCCGTTGTCGCTGCGAGTCACCTTCTTGGCCAACTCTACCGTCTCTTCCCAAGTGATGCCGTTTTTCGGGTAAGCGATGCCGAATTTATCGAAGATGGTTTTGTTATAGTGCAGCGCGAAGTTGAAGCTGCGGAACGGCATGAACAACAGCTCGCCTTTCTCGGAATAGGATCGGATGCTTGCGACCATTTCCGGTTCCAGTCTGTTCAGATCGAATTTATACTTCTTCACCAGCGGGTCCAGGTTGGAAGGCCAATCGACATCCTTGATCACATCGATGTTGGTCAGTCCGTCCCAAATGAAGTCCGGAATGTTGCCGGCGGCAATTAAATCACTCGGCTGCTTGCCGGCACCGCCGTCAACCTTATTGATCGTAATATTCGGGTATTTTTGCTTGAGCGGATTCTCTATGAATCTAGTAAAATCTTCATTGGTCAGAAACCCCTTGGCATACAGCGTTAACGTGACTGGTTCGTTGCTTGCCACTTTGGCTGGATTGCCCCCATCTGGACTGACACTTTGCGAACAACCTGACAGAGCGAATGCGATAACCATGCCGAATATCCATTTTGTAGTTTTGCGATACATCCTACTTCACCCCTTACTTTATTTTTATTGCTGTTAGTCAACAGTTCGACAGCCGAGGCGAACGGAGACGATCAATTGCAACGACTGTTTCTTTATGCAGGAGAAAACGTTTTCACCGGTACTTTTATTATATAAAAAGTTTACGTATAATGCCTATATAGATCTGATTATTACATTTACTATTTGGCTAAAAAAACTGGAGGTGTATCGATGGACGATGTAATGCTGCTGCTTTGCGGCTATTCCTACCATACAAAAGAAGCCTCCTATTTGAAGGACCGGGAGGGTCTGTCTTACTATTTGTTCCGCTTGCAGACCGAAGGGTATTGCCAGGCGCTAGTCAACGGAACGCTGACGACACTCGTTCCGGGTGATCTGCTGTTGTACAAGCCAGGCGACCGGTACGAGCTTGTTTTCACGCCGACACCCAACGATCTTGGCGAGTCACTCGTTTTTAGTGGAGACTATTTCCTGTCCTGTGCCGGCCGCTGGATCGACGACTGGTGGAAGAGGGGTACCAAGCAGCAGAGAACACGAATCAATCTCGACGAGAAGCTGATCGCGCTTTGGCGGCACTTGGTACTAGAGAAACGGAAGTTTCGGATGGGGGAAAATAACGGGGAGTTGATCGGGCATTTGCTCCAAGCGCTCTGTCTCTGCATCGAACGGGCAGTGTTGGAGACCGCTGTGCCTCACGGACGATCGTTCGCTGCCGCACGAATGAAGACGTTCGTTCAGGAGAAGGCGATGTTCGCCTTCAAAATCGAAGATGTTGCCCAGTATGCCGGACTCAGCATATCACGGTCTGTGCATCTGTTTAAGGAATGCTACGGGATTTCCATTATGGAATATGCTAAAGAGGTTCGGATGGCAGCTGCCGTGGAACGGATCAAATACAGCCAAATGCCGTTGGAGCAAATTGCCGAGGCATCCGGATTTGCCAGTTACAGCTTTTTTTACCGGGTATTTCGGGAAAAGTACGGGATGTCGCCTCTCGAATACCGTAAACAGGTACATTGAGCAAGATCGCATAGCGGATGCTGCTACGATGTCGTCCACATCATTTTATAACCAAATAGTGAATGTCATTATCAGATCTGTATAGGCATTCATAAGAAATTCATCATATAATCAAAACCAATAAAGTAATCGCTTTCATGGGAGAGATGAATGATGGGTAAACAACCTGATGGCAATCATGACCTTTTAGAACAGCATCAAACTGAGGGGACTGCTCCACGGCTAGAGAAGGAAGGAGATAAAAAGCTTAGTCGGCGCACGCTGCTCGCTACTCTCGGAATCACAGGAGCTGCCCTGGCATCAGGAGGTATCATTAACGCCATGAACAGGGGCGCTTCCGTCACCGGTTCCGTTTACGGTAATCCTCATACAGTCGGAGCGGATGATGTCTCCTATCAGTACGCAGGGAATACGACTGAACGTACTGTGGGCGAAAAATTACGCGAGTCTATGTCCGTGCTGGACTTTGGTGTAATCGGGGATGGAGTTGCGAATGATGCTCCGGCGATTCAACAAGCGATTGATCATGCCGCCGGGACTGGCGGAGGCGTTATCTTTTTTCCAACGGGGTCATATCGCTTGGCCTTGCAAGTGCAGCTCCCTTCCAACATTACGCTTCAAGCCGAACCCGGTACAGTAAAAATCATCATAAACGGAACTAACTTGAAAGTTCCATTCTTCACGGGGTCTCATTGTAGAACGGACCATTCCTTGTTTGCAACGAACATCCATTTATATGGACTTGATTTTATCAATGAAGCTAATCTTGGCCCAGGAATTCAATATGTTACCTACTGTGCATGGTACAGCATCAATGTCAGAAATGTATCGATGAGGAGATGTACGTCACACAACATGKGGCTCCAATACATGACCCATGCGGCAAGACAATGGGGTACTTATAACCAGGCGCTTGCCAATAACAACGACCCGAACATCGATCCGGCCGTATCCGCAGGCATGTCTCCCAACGGAGGAGATTTGAATGAGAATTTTCTGTTTTCCGAGAATCGGACCTATGTGCAGGATGGGGTGCTCGTGCAAATGTTCCGTTACGAGTTTTGCGAGAAAGGACTCATTCAGGGCAACGACTCCGTCCGGGGAGCGATCAGCGGCTGGGGCGGCGCGGCTGGCAGGAATCAAGGCGGGAATCTCCAACACTATCGCCGTTGCCGCCATGTGAACCGAATTCATAATCGGCTTTTTGAGCCGAATGCGCTTTATATTATCAATGGTTATATGTGTAACGATACCGGTAACTATGTTGAACGGGGGATTGATCTCGGAATTGACTATGAAGGGTGCTTTTATTGTACTGCCGAGCATAACATTGTGAAAAATACAGGTAACGGCTCGCTCGCGATCTTCTATGCTTCAGTAGGCAATAAATTTATTGGTAATACATGCATCGAGGATGGATCGGCCAAAAACATCAATGATGTGTTTCAATTAGGAACTAAATGGGATCCGAGCAGCGGCAATTATTTAGTCGTCAACAAAGGTACGGGATTTACGAATATCGTGAATACGGACGAGTGCGTGTTCATCGGCAACGAATTTGTCTGGTTAGGAGAAGAAGGGGCGGGAATTATCGATATTGGCGACTTTTCCCATTACACGTTCCGCGACAATAAATTAACTAATGTCGTGATCGACATGAACTTCAATAACTCGGGGAACAGTCTGTTATCCCATAATGAATTTCATGTTACCCGGGATCTGAAGAAGAGCATTGTCGACATTGGGGATTTATCGGGCGCGGTGTCCCAATGGACAACGATCGAATATAATGATTTCTACATTAAAGCGCAACAATCGAGTGGAACGAGTGCGATCAACGTATTTAACGATGCGGGTCAGCCTGTGAAGACGTACGTGATTGGAAATCGAATCTATGATTCCAACAATTATATCGAGTCTGATCTATCGGTTGAAGGGGCGTCCGCGTCAGCGACAGGCATACACATCTTCGTAATTAGAGACAATCTACTGAAAAATGTGCGTAATAAAAGCGCCAAGCTAGCCAGAGTCCTTCTGCAGCTATCGAATAATTACAGCCTTCAAGGAAAACCATTTCCAATCGGAGACGGCACTCCTATACTGGAACAATTGGGCGATGGCGTTCAGATTGTGGCTGGAACCAAATTTCCTTACACGAATCTAGAAGGGAAGACGAGGGAAGGACTCCTTGCGCTGAACGATGGATTTTTAATAGCTGATGTCCGAGGACGGCAGGCATCTACCTCCTACCAGCAGGGAGATGTGGCGTGGGCTTCCGTGCAATCGATCGATAAAGTATATTTTTGTACCACGGCCGGTACGTCAAGCTCTGGCAATTTTGCCGGCAATGAAGGAACCAGCATACCCGACGGAACCGTCGTATGGAGATATCTTGGACGCAGGCAAGTTTTATCCGAATACGGGAGTATCGGAAGTTTTTAGTGAATCGTTATGGAAACAGCACAAGTATAGTATCAACTCCAAGCGGAAACGCAACCTGGGATGGAAATATCGATCATGAGATTTCCTGATCATGGTGCAGATCTTAAGTCCTGAAAGTTGTAGAAGACACGAATATCGCGGCTTTTTTATTTTAGCTATGTCAGAGGACAAGTAGCGTCAGATCAACGATATGCCCCATTTGGATCCACAGTCCGTTGCTGTGGGTCCCTTTTTTTTGTTTTGAAGCCGATAATTAAAAAACGCCATGCAAACCAAAATATGGTATTATTTAGAAGCGCGGTTGTTGCGAATTTTTGCGAACCTCGAAAAATCATTATGTTTGGTAGGTGGCTGACAATGATAAGACAGGTCTTAATAAAATTACCCTTCGTGTATAAACTTAGAATCCTTCAGCTTCGCATTAAGAGGTCTAGTTATAATTTTTTTGAAAATTTTGCAATTGATAGAGTAATGGAGCCATATCCCTTTGTGATAAAACGGCATCAATCTCTCCTAAGAAGGAAACTAGGATCATCTGATCCTGTATTACAGGAAAATAAAATTACAAATTTAACCTAAGAGCCGAGAAATCCCCTGCCTCTAAGCCACCTTGCTTTCGAAGAAAGAGCGTAGGCGGGGGATGAATCGGTGCTTTTAGAATGTTTTTGTTGGATTCAGTGACAAGAAACAGAACAAACGTTCCCTTATTTATGGTATAATCTATTCATGGGGGTGCGGACATGAATAAGGCATATCGGTTCCGGATCTATCCGTCAACCGAGCAGGAAATGATGATTCGTAAGACGTTTGGCTGTGTTCGGTTTATCTACAATCAGATGCTGGCAGAACGTCAGAACAAGGTTGAAAGATCCCATGACGATAACGAGGAACGGAAGCAGCAACGATACCGAACCCCAGCCGGGTTCAAGCGTGAGTTCGACTGGCTACGGGAAGTAGACAGCCTCGCACTATGTAATGCGGAGCTGAATCTGAAGACAGCCTTCCGGAACTTCTTCCGTGATAAGCGGATCGGATATCCGAAATTCAAAAGTCGGAAAAACCCGGTACAGAGCTACACGACGAACAATCAGAAGGGAACGGTTCGACTCTCAGCAGACGGGAAGCACGTCCGTGTCCCCAAACTCGGTGAGATCCGAATCAAGCTTCATCGGCAGATCCCCGAAGGACATCGCATCCAATCCGCAACAATCAGCCGTCATTCAAGCGGGAAAACGTATATATCCATCCTAACCGAATACGACGCAAGTGTAGCCCCCATCATCCCCCAGCCTGAAAAGGTTCTGGGATTGGACTATAGYTCAAARGAGTTGTAYGTGGAYCACACGGGTACAACTCCCGAGTATCCCCGYTATCTCCGCCAGATGGAAGTGCGACTGAAGAGAGAACAGCGATCCCTCTCCAGAAAGAWWAGGGGCGGATCGAATTGGCAGAAGCAGAAACTCCGGGTTGCCCGATGCCATGAGAAGGTATCCAATCAGCGGAAAGACTTCCTTCACAAGGAGAGCAGGCGGATAGCTGAAGCTTGGGATGCCGTAGYGGTGGAAGATCTGAACATGAGAGCGATGTCCCAAACGTTATCCCTCGGAAAAGCAACGATGGATAATGGAAACGGCATGTTCCGATCGWKGCTRRGCTACAAACTGAAGGAACKAGGAAAACGACTCGTTCGGATCGACAAATGGTTTCCATCGAGCAAACGCTGCCGAACATGTGGTACGATCAACACCGAACTGACTCTGAAAGATCGAGTCTGGGTTTGTGAGGGTTGTGGCACCACCCACCAGAGAGATGAAAATGCAGCCGAAAACATACGGTCCGAAGGGATTAGAGTGCTAGGCATAGCATAGATGAATAAAGAACCGCCGGGCTGGCGGGGATAGCCCAGTAAGAATGTCTGCGTGAGCAGGTATGTCCTGGGAAGCCCCCACTTCTATAAGTGGTGGGAGCATGTCACTGTGGCCTCTGTACGCAAAACCTATCTTGCACTAGCAATCAGCCTGCTTATGTCAGTGCCCGCGACCTTGCAAAGTGGGGACAACTTCATCTAAGCCGGGGAGCTGCTGGGGATGGCAGGCAGGTACTGCCACAGAGCGTATTCGAACGTGTGACGGCTCTTCAGACGCCTGAGGGCGTTCCGTCTTTAAAGCCACGTAACAGTTATATCTGGTGGCTGCAGCACGGCACGCCATTGAATCAGATTGGTGAGCGCGTGCCCGCTGGCTCGTATCAAGCACTCGGCATCACGGGTTGCGCCGTGTTAGTCATCCCCGCCTATAACGCGGTAGCAGTACGCATGTATAACCAGCTCTTTAATCCTGAGGATTACGATTATCTCAAAGATATCCGGGCATTCGGCAATTTGGTGTCCGACGCGATGATGTAACTAACGATAACGATAGCTCAACAATAACCAGTACGAGGCTGCTTGCGTGAAAAGGCAGGCTCCAGATGGTCAGGGGAAAAGAATATGATCTTATTCCCGATTTGGAACGAATATCGGTAAGGATCGTAATTACCAGTAATAAGAATGTCAGATGAAATAAGGAGGTTCGTTCAATGCCGGACTCATTCCACGACAGGTTGATGGAAGCAAAGGAGCGAAAGTCCCGATTGGAGAAAATAATGCGTAAACGAGAGGAGCTGCAGAGACGGCTGCAAGAACAGGAGCGGATGAGCGTACAACTGGAGATACAGGTCGAGTCAGAACAGGCGGATGTTGATGAACTGACCCGAATGTCGCTGTCCAATTTGTTTCATACCATCCTTCGAAGCAAAGAGGAACAGCTTGAATTAGAACGTCAGCAGGCATTAGCAGCCGTGCTTAAGCTTCAGGAAGCCAAGCGAACTCAAGAAATTATTAAAACCGAAATCATTCAGGTTGGAGAGGAACTCACCACTTTACAAAATGCGGAACATGATTACGATCGGTTAATGGCGGAGAAGGAATCGGCACTTCGAAACTCGCCTGCCGCCTCTCCTGAATTAGCAGAAATTGAGACGCAAATAGCCGATCAGACCATCTTAGTCAAAGAAATTCATGAAGCATGGACAGCTGGTAAGCGGGTGCTAGCTTCTCTGGAGGAGGCTTCTTCCAGCCTGGAGAAGGCGGAAAATTGGGGCAAATGGGATTTATGGGGAGGAGGAGGCGTGATCAGCACGCATTTGAAGCATAACCATGTAGACGACGCGAAGCAGTTCATTCACAATGCGAACTACCTAATGCAAAATTTCCACAGTGAACTGGATGACTTGAAGCGCACTGTCCATGTAGATATCGACATTAGTGGCATGCTGAAGGGTGCGGATTATTGGTTCGATGGATTAATTACGGACTGGGTTGTACAAGGGCGGATCAAAAATGCACAGGACCAAACACTGAAAGCGATTCAGCAGGTGAGATCCGTAACCAGCCAGCTTCAATCAGAGCACACTTCAGCCGAATCTAGACTAAGGGGGCTGAGAACGAAGCACGTTGCTTGGATCGAAGGGAGATCATTGAATGGATATGAGAGCACCTAGGTTTGCGTAGCAGGCATGGCACGGTTTACAACAACTATACAACCAAGGAGAGACGATTGAGAATTTAACAATCATGTCCTACTGGCTCGTTCCAAGTAATGGTGACGGCAACGCGCCCAATAATGCATTAGCCGATAAGGGAGGACTATCGTTCGCTGACTTATCTTGAGCGACGGGGATTTTTGGTCGCTTTCATTGTTCCACTAAACGGGACACTATAGTTCAATTCAAGGGCTGCCGTGAGGTGCAGCCCTTCTTTACGCTAAGCGAGCAGATATGTTCAGTTATGAAGTTGGACTTTGAAGCCGTTCATAGACGTATCCCAAGCTTGGTTTAATCCCCTCCAATCTTCTCCTTTCGGCAGTAGCACCGAGCAAATTCCGTCCTGCCCCCAATCCTCGTATATCACGTCTGTGTGATCCTTCTGGTGGTTATTCACGATTAAAAGCTGGAATTTACCATGCATCAGCTTCTTTAATGCTGCGTGCAACTCCTGTGCTTTCTTTCTTTTCGTTTGGGTTCTTATAAAAAGAATAGGTTGATCTTGAATCGTTTTCATAAATCGGTGTACACGGCGGTTGAGCGTTTCTTTAAACGCGGGATAGGCTTCCGACCATCGTTCCACAGATAGAGGAAAATCATGATAAGATACGACGTGATATGCCTTATCTCTTATAACATAGCACTCATTGGTGAAGCCAACCAGCTCGAGCTGGCTAAGTTCCATAAATCCATTGAAACGATGATCTATCAAGCGAACCAATCCGCTGATCGAATCGGAAACAAACCAATCTAAGGGACCCGCATTTATTCGTAAGCCCAGTCTTTTGAGTTGATATGCCGTTTGGCATGTCGAACCCAGACTAATGCATGCCTTATAACTTCCTATGGAATCGCGCCATTGCAAAACGTTCACTCCCGTCTCAAAAACCGATCTCCTCCACAGTTACGATCATAAATAAAGTATGCAATTGTAAGAATAGCGCTTGGGCGAACATAGTCCGTGATTGTGGAAACGGTACAGTCAAAAATCAAACCGGAAGCGAACATGATATTTGGAACGGTCATCGATGAAGAAGCACAAGATAACTTGTTGCTCACCATTGTGGTTGCCGGATCGATTCACAGGAGAAAAAAAGGTCACCCACACGATATGGACAACCTCCGGCAAAAAACTCTGAGCATAACCTTTTATTGAATCCCGTTGGTGTCCAGAAAATTCATTGAGATTATTTATTATCTGACATTGTCGACAGATGGCCGATCTTACGGGCGCGCTAAAGAAGGAAGGGCCGCTGCTGACCGAAGGGCTCAAGCCGGAACGCATGCCGCTGTTCATGAAGAATTTCATCTTCAACCCGACGTTTGCCGGCAAAACATACTTCTTGCCTGACAACTACTCGACATCGTCGCCTAACTTACCAAAGTCATCGAATTCCCATTCAGGTGGGAAGCTTTTTTGAATTGACAAATTAATTATTATATATAATATATTATATATATAACATTATCGAAAATACATAATCATTATACAAATATTTGCCCAATCACCGTCTCCCACGTTTATACTTGCGATTTGGAAGAGTACAAGCTATAGGAGGTGATGAACGTTAGCGAATAGCCGGTTATGACTATCGAATTTCGCGATGCCGTGTGCGATCCAAGCCCGAAATGATTCTGAGAGGAAAAGGAACATGTTGTGTAAAAAAATAAAATCAGTTGGGGTGGTTATTTTGTTAAGGAAACGGATATTCGTCGGGTTAGTTTTATCCATGCTAGTCACAGCAACAGCCGCTTGCGGCGGTCAAACGAAAGTGGAAACGAAGGAAGAACCGGTTATTAAGAATGATCCCGTTACGGTAAACTTGGCTGCCAATAAAGGCTTCATGTCCGATGATGAGCTGAGCCAGTTCGCTGCGGCCGTCACAAAGAAATATCCGCATATTACGATCCAAAGAACGGATACCGCGGTAGCGGGCAGCAAAGTATCGGAATTGGTAGCATCAGGGAACATCCCCGATCTTATATTGGAAGCTCCGTTGAACATATTGGAGTTTCAGGCGCTAGGGCTTTATTACAATATGGAGGAACTGATAAAAAGGCATAAATTCGACCTGGCCCGTATACAACCGGAGTATTTGGAGTCGATCAAGGTGGGCAGCTTCTCCGAGCAGCTGGTTGGCTTGCCCGTTTATAACAACGGGTTCGGGTTATTATACAATAAGGATTTGTTCGACCGATTCGGGGTTTCTTACCCGAAGGACGGCATGACGTGGGAAGAAATACGGAGCTTGGCCGTGAAGCTGACCAGGAATGAGAATGGGGTCTCTTACCTCGGCTTGCACCCGAACAGCGTGTATTGGGGAGCCTATCAATTGGGCTTGCCTTTCATAGATACTGCTACTGATAAATCTGTTTTTCAATCGCAAGGCTGGAAAGACCTTTTCCAATTTTGGTATAGCTTACTTAAAGTGTCTGACGATGGCGTAACTCCTAAACCGATCGCAGCTATCAAAGGTTTTCAGGACGGTCAAGTTGCCATGACAATGGGATACAGCGCACTATTGCCAGCGATGGTGAAGATCAAAGGCTTGAATTGGGATGTTGTCACATATCCGGTCAATCCCTCTGCGCCCGGCGTCGGTCAGCGTGTCGATTCGTATAACCTCATCTTGACGGCTCAAAGCAAAAATAAAGATGCCGCCTTCCAAGTCATCGAGGTGCTCTTATCTGATGAAGTACAGACGATGATATCGAGAAACGGAAAAGTGTCGGTCCTCAAGGACCGGAAAATCCAGGATCAATTCGGTCAGAACAACACGGATTATCAGAATAAGAATGTTATAGCTTTGACTAAACCGAAGCTCGCTATCGTAAAACCGTTCAAGTTTTCATTCCCACAAAACCCCGCATCGATGATTGATCAGGCGTTCAATGAAGTTCTCAATTCGGGCAAAGATATCAATACGGCATTGCGGGAAGCGGAAGAGAAGATGAACACCGCTATTCAGGTCATTCTAAAAAAATAAATTCCGATGAAAAAGGATCGCGGCCGTATGCTGCGATCCTTCGTATTCGTGGGCGTCTATACGCCGATCGGAAGAGTAATTGTTACTGTCAGAAGCACTGATTTGGCCTGTAATCGATGACAGATACTTGGCATGCAAGATTTGTGCAATAGTACGATCAACCAACAGGTGCCGAACGTTCATCGTTTCGATCGGGTTATAAGAAAGTCTGTGACCGCCATAGTGAAATAGGAGATTTTTCCAGATTCCACTGTCCGGGCAACGGATGCTTCACGAAGGAGGTATAACTTGGGTATAGCATATAGGTTGGGATACGTGACAATGGTGGTATGGCTAATTTACGTGCTCTATGTCATACAACTCGTAGACGCATGGAATGATTTGGAAAAGCAGTACGAAGGGGGAAGCAACGCTAAGCTCTAACGGAGAACGTTAGTTCAATGAAACAGCGACAGTCTAGGACTTTATTTTCTCGTCCTTGCCTGTCGCTGTTTCAATTTCTAAAGTCAGTCTAAAACTTGTTTTATGGAGTCTGGCGGTACGACAATTCGAAATGCCGCGTGGAATAAAGACATCCAGTCTAACACATTTGGTTGACCGGATTGCAAACATCCTGTAAAATTTTGTTAAGTATATACTTTAAGGTAATGAACTTACTTAAAGGTAAGGGGATGATTTATCAATGATTCATCAGCTTGAATGTCCAGTGGAGACAATCATTCATGTTCTAGGTGGCAAATGGAAACCAATGATTTTATGGCATTTGATACAATCCAATAAGCGATTCAACGATCTGGAAAAGCTTATACCTGATGTTTCTCAAAAAATGCTTTCACAACATCTACGGGACTTGGAACGAGAGGGCATAATCGATAGAACGGTCTACCCCACCGTCCCTCCAAAAGTAGAATATTCCCTTAGTGAATATGGCAAAACATTGATTCCTGTAGCAGAAGTCATGTGTGCTTGGGGAGAAAACCATAATAAGCGGAAATATGAAGAACCTGCTTCTTAAAGATGGTTCAATTAATTTGTACACTAATTCAAGCACTCATAACAAAAGCTGCCACGGGATTTGACCTGGCAGCTTTTTCTCATTTACAGTCAGCATTCCTATCCCTTTCTGCTTATGCTTACTTTTAAGTAAGTACCCTACATTAAAGTGGGTTCTTATCAAGATTTTGAAACGATGCTACGCTTGAGTCAATCCAAAGATGAAATATCGGGAGCATTTATAAAAGGAGGAAAAAATGATGAAAATTATTGTTTTCGGAGCAACGGGAAATACAGGGAGAAGAGCGCTTGAGCAAGGGGGTAAAATGGGACATGAAATGACAGCATTCGTGCGAAACTCTGAGAAGTTTTATGAACAGCAAGGCGAGCGTTCCGCAAAACATGTGAAGGTGATCGTGGACGATATCATAAACCCAGTAAGCGTCGGCGAGGCGCTCTCGCATCAAGACGCCGCTATTATTGCTGCCGGCCATGCAGGTCAAGGAGATGAGTTCATTCGTCTCGTTGATAACATTATAAGCCAATGTGAAGTCCACCCTAGTTTTTCTGGGAGGGTATGGGTAATGGGAGGTGCCGGCCTGCTGGATATTCCATATACTGATCTCATTGGCAACAATCTGCCCGGCTTCCCACCCGCGTATAAAAATCACAACCGGAATTTTGAACGACTGCTGCAGTCTGAGCTCGATTGGTCAATTATGTGTCCGGGAACTATGATTGATTCGATAGAGCCTCCGGCGTCGGTTTATCTAAATGTGACAACGGAAACCTTACCCATATCAATTCCGGAGACGATTAAGGAATTTTCCGAGGCCGATATAGCCGGTTACTTGTTCAGCCGGCTTCAAGAGCTGGATGTTGCTTATGATGAAGTCGTGAAATGCATGCTGGACCATATCGAGCTCGGAGGGCCTTTTAAGAGAAAAAGGGTCGGTCTCGCCTATCAAAGCGATATTCCGGTGCGCTAAGAGCAAGAAGGAGATGATCAGTTTGTTTGGATGGCTCCTCGTTTTGCATATATTGGCTTCTATCGCGGTGATCGGTCCCTCTTTCGTGGTACCCGTCATTCGAAGGTCCGCTAGAACCGCCGGCCAGTTGCGCTTTGCTTTTGATGTAACGAACAAGCTTGCCATCCTGCCTAAAATTGGCGGAGCCGTACTTATTATTACTGGGGTTTGGCTAATGATCATAACCCAGATGGGGTTGTCCCAAATGTGGCTAAATATATCGGTCCTTTTATCGCTGCTCATGGTCGCCACGATCGACGGATTGATCGGGCCGCGCATTAAAAAGATCATGCAGATTGCATCTATAAGTCAAGGCAAAGGGGATGAAGTACCCGCCGAGCTCGGTCGATTGATGAAAAAGATCGTACCAATCGAGACGGCGTCACAGCTGCTGATGATTGCCATAACCGTGCTTATGGTCCTTAAGCCATTCTAAAGAAGCCGTCAAGCCTTTTAACAATCGGCCCGTGATTCATGTTGTTCTGAACAAGGGGGTCGATTATGGAAGCAATACGTTCAGTCAAAGCGCTCATTACATAGGATAAAGATCCTAGTAAGTTTCCCTGTAATATTTGGTTGCAAGAACTAATCGTGAACTACTGAGATCTTGAGGATGAACAGTTTACCGGGGATACTTGGACCGTACCCGTTAGAATTACTAGTCAGATTGAAGGAACATGGCAAACATATGCGGATGTACGATTTTTAGTCGATGATGCGCCTTGGGGAGATCTTGTCAGTGGGTACACCTTTAGATTATGGGCTGGAAGAGAGATTGCCACGGTTAAGGTTCTATAGTTCGCACAAGAGGTTACGCTGACGATAGTTTCATGATAATTTATGAAGGGCTGCCAACTCGGCAGCCTTCATACTTATACAAGTGACGCGCGCGGCCGGGGCACAGTTGGACACAGGGCGCCGATCGACACGGGTCGCCGGCGGATGTCTAACCCCATATCATAGCTCGTTTATTCAGCCAAGAACTAACCGATCGTCGGACAGTTTATTCCCGCTGATTTTCTCAAATTCCCCGAGAAGCTGCGCTACGGTTATATCTTTCTTCCGCTCTTGTTCGAGATCGATTAAGACTCGGCCTTTATCCATCATGAGCAGGCGGGTGCCCAGCCGGATAGCCTGCTCCATATTATGGGTGACCATCAATGTCGTGAGTTTCATTTCGCGGACGAGCTGCTCGGTCAGCCTGGTAATCAGCTCGGCACGTGAAGGGTCCAAAGCGGCCGTATGCTCGTCAAGGAGCAGGATATCCGGTTTGGTGAAAGTAGCCATTAACAAGCTGAGCGCCTGCCTTTCGCCGCCCGACAGCAGGCCCACCTTGGCCCCAAGCCGATCCTCGAGACCCAAGCCGAGACGCTGAATCTGTTCGCGGAACATGGTGCGTTTGCCGGATGTTATCCCTAACCGAAGTCCCCGTGATTGTCCGCGCCTATAGGCCATAGCCATGTTTTCCTCGATGGACATATGAGGAGCGGTGCCGGCCATCGGATCTTGGAAAACGCGTCCGATCCAACCACTGCGCTTGTATTCCGGAAGGTGATGGATCACATTGCCTTCAATGCGAACTTCGCCGTAATCCGGTTTCGTGACGCCGGAGATGATGTTCATCAACGTGGATTTGCCCGCCCCGTTACTTCCAATCACCGTGACGAATTCACCGGCTTTCAGCTTCAAGGTGATCCCGTTCAGGGCGACTTTCTCGTCCGGAGTGCCCGGATTGAACAACTTCGATATTTTCGATAATTCAAGCATTAGCGGTCACCCCTGGTTGTGTTATCGGTAGGAGTCCCGGCAAAGTAAGCGGAACGTTTTTTCGCCAAGTTTTTTTGCCTCCATGTTCGTTGAACTGAAGGAAGCACGAGAGCGATGATTACGATGACAGCCGTGATCATCTTTAAGTCGGAAGCATCGAGCCATTCAACCTGCAGGGCGACGGCGATCACGATCCGGTAGATGATGGAACCGAGTAGAACGGCTAGAGTCGCCCGGAAGACGGTAGAGGCTCCGAAAATCGCTTCTCCTATGATGACGGAAGCCAAACCGATTACGATCATCCCGATCCCCATCGATATATCCGCGAAGCCGGACTGTTGCGTGATCAATGCTCCAGATAAGGCGACCAGGCCGTTAGACAGGCTGAGCCCTAAAATCGTCGTATTGTCCGTATTCGCACCGAGACTGCGGATCATTCGGGAAT
Organism: Paenibacillus sp. P4_E11; assembly: GCF_056401635.1. Classification (NCBI taxonomy): domain Bacteria; kingdom Bacillati; phylum Bacillota; class Bacilli; order Caryophanales; family Paenibacillaceae; genus Paenibacillus; species Paenibacillus sp. P4_E11. The sequence goes on from NZ_JBFUIX010000058.1 coordinate 26,824, forward strand.
TGTCGCCGGTCGCCCGAAGCGCCATGCCCAAGTCGGTATGCAGAAAACCATCCAACAGCAGCTTAACTAGGATCACCAAAATCGGCATAAAAACGAGTGGATGGACGACGGTGAATATCGTATCCACTCCGAGCAAGGAGACATTAGGTTTGCCCATTATCCTCATATTGACGGAATACAGGGCGATCATCATCAAAATTCCGGACAGCAATCCGTTGATTTTGCCTTTGGTGTGTAAAAGCCCCGTGCAAGCTCCCGCGACTAGACCTCCGCCTAATGCAGCAAAAGAAGCCACCCAAGGGGAAGCCCCATGGGAGATGAGGATCGCCGCGATTGCTCCACCGGTTGCAAAGCTGCCGTCAACGGTCAGATCCGGGAAGTCCAATATCCGAAATGTGATGTACACGCCCAGCGCCATTAAAGCATAGAGCAGCCCCAGCTCAATCGATCCGGGTAACGAGTCAATCAATGACTCCATCATGAGAGTTGCCTCCTTATTCATGTGAAGAGGGTGGACATTAGGCGTCTGTCCACCCCCTTAAAATGACATTTATTGAATAATGTTATTCTTCTGGTCCTTGACCGCACTTTTCATCGCGTCGGTAACTTCGATTCCCTGAGCTTTGGCCGCTTTCAAATTCAAGATGACGTCGAGCTTGTCCGGTACGGTTACTTTCATATCGGCCGGTTTCTTGCCGTTTTTCAAAATATCCGCTGCCATCTGGCCGACTTGGTAGCCGTGGTCGTAATATTTGAAACCTACGGTGGCAAAGGCACCTTTTTCAACGGTATCGCGGTCGCTGGAGAAGAAAGGAATCTTCTTGTCGTTCACGACTTTCAAGATCGTATCCACGCCGCTGACGACGGTATTGTCCAACGTAATGTATATCGCGTCGACACGGCCTGCCAGCGATTCAGCCGCCTGCTTGACCTCGGATGTATTCGTAACCGGCGCTTTGATTAACTCGATACCGTGTTTGGCAAGAGCCTTTTTAGCGTGATCGGCCATTACGACAGCATTCGACTCCCCTTCATTGATGACGACACCGATTTTTTTTACCTTCGGGAAATTATTGGCGACAAAATCCATCAGACTGATAATGGCTTCCGGATTCGTATCGGAGGCGCCGGTGACGTTGCCGCCAGGCTTGTCCATATTGCTCACGATTTTGGCGCCGATAGGATCGGTAACGGCTGCGAACAAGACCGGCGTATTCTTGACCTGCTGAACGAGTGCCTGTGCGGAAGGTGTGGCGATTCCTATGACCAAGTCGTTTTTCGCCGAGGCGATCTTCTGGGCAATGGACAAGTTGTTGGCGGAATCGTTTTGTGCGTTGTTGTAATCGACTTTTAAGTTGCTGCCTTCCGTGAGGCCGGCATCTTTCAGCGCAGCCAAAATGCCGTTGCGGGTCGCATCCAAAGAAGAATGCTCCACGTATTGGGATATCGCGAGTTGATAAGTTTTCTTGTCGGTATTGCCGCCTCCGGATGCTGCATCCTTCGGTTTCTCTCCGCAGCCGGATGCTATAGCCAACAGGGCTGCCGAAAGAACAAAAATTCCTAATTTCTTTTTCATAGTCGAAACTCCTCCAGTAAGATTGGTAGTATTGACTGGCATACTCTTATGCATGAAAGCGGTAAAGTAAGCGTGCACAGTCGAAAAAGACATGTCGGTACAGCCATTATTCTATAGTATATGGTGCCTTACAACCCGTCAAAGGTAATGATTTCTACAGGGATACAGTACAAATTCGTGGGTGATTTAGAAAAAAAGCATAGGATATTTAGCAATATGGTGTGAATTTTGCCTACAATCGCGCCCACGCGGGCACGAACGATCTCAGCCAGAAGGCCTTCAGAGTGGATGGGGGCTATAAATGCTCTTGCTCCCGCGAGATGAACGAGCATGCCGGCATGAATCGGCAGTCTCGTTACACGCGGCAAAGCCCGCCAGAGAGGATCCGGATGCGTAGCTGTGTTCCATTCTCATCCCTGGTGCCTGGCGTCGGCCGACGTCGTACGAACCGCCGACGTTACGCTGCGGGCAGGATAACGCAACTTTCCAACTAATGGAACCGTAATAAGAATGTATTAAATTCCCGACAGAGCAAGAGTAATTGGAACTTAATGGACGGCATGTTTCGTTCGGAACAGTACGCGTTATTTTCAGAGCTATGTCGACGGAAAAAAAGTAGATAATTTTTACGGGAAGCAATGGCATCATGAATTTGTTGACTGATCAGACAAGTCAGGCTGGACTAAGCAAGGAAGTAGGGGAGAGATCGGTTATGATAAAAAAAGCACGTTTTTCTGATTTAGTTATTCCGTTCTTCGCTGTGATTGTAACTATTTCCATTATCGCAGGAGGCATTATTTTATTAAACAGAACGGATAGAACAACTACACATCTTTTCTTATTGCCAAAGGGGTTTACGGGATGGGTTGAAGTTACATACGAACAACCTGGTTTTCCTGCTTTAATAAAAGAGGGTCGCATTTTAATCTATGAGGTCCCACCTTCTGGAAAAGTAATGACTACAAGCAAGAATGTTTCAGGAACCATGGTTTTAAATTATGTTGAGCAAGACGGTCGGCGAATTGAAATTCCAACAGATGTGTCAATGATCCATGGACAGGGCACATCAGGGGGGGATAGAGGCGGACCCAATGGCCTTATTGAAAAGTTCCCTGAAAAACTGACCTTTTTTGTWGGAACGGAAGAACAATGGCAAAAGGCGAAAGAAAAACGACCAAATACGACCAGCCCATGAACATTAGAAGACAAAATCGACTTGTATGTTACAATCCAAGCAAATGAGGCTGCTGCGATCAGATCGGCGGCCTCGTTACGCGGGCAGTTATGTTCAATAATTCATTAATTCCATCTTCCTATATATTCCATTAATTGTTATAGTATTAGTATTAAACTGCGTGATAGCTTAATAGCTCTATTCAATCTAAAGTAGAAAGGAATGTAACGATGAGTATTCAGACAAATGGACCCGTTCTAAAGGGATTGGCATGTATCTACATCCCTGTATCAAATCCATATGAATCTGCCCTATGGTACATAAAAAACTTCAATATGGAAGTAGCTGGATACTCACAGCCACTTATTCCAAGAAAGGATATGGTTTCGTTAAGAACAGGATCAGGATATAATTTATTCTTAATTCAAAGTAATGATAAGAGACCGTTGAGCTTTCACAATAAAGATGGGTATCATCAGCCTGCATTTTGCATACATGTTGAGGATATACAGGCTGTTTTTAAGAGTTTGAAAGCCAATAATGTAGAATTTGGAGATATAGTTTTAAGGGATAGAGATAGCTGTGGAACAGACCTAGAAATTTTGGACCCAGATGGAAACAAGTTTCAGCTTTGCCAGCAATAATAATCAAAAAGTTAAAATTGTTACTTACAAGGCTGCCGCGGATCGGCAGCCTTGTAAGCTATTCTAGCTAATAGCTTGGGCACCCAAATTGCTTGTGAGCGTTATTTGAAGGACTCCTCATTATCTGAACCCTTGTAGGATGCAATTCAACCGAGGGACGGGCAGGATTGCGTAATTGTTCCTTATCCGAGTTTGGGTATAAGAGAACCTTGTCGCCCTTCGAAAGCGAACATATGTTTGGTACACTAGAAGAAAAATATGGGAGCGTGAAGGGTTTTGGACAGTTCAACTATTGTGATTGACCATCTCTTAAGGAAATACAAAGCAGACCAGAAATGGACTCGCATTGCCATTGAACAATTGTCTGATGAGGATATCGTATGGTCACCTACACCTGAGAGTAACAGCATCGCAAATTTGGTAGCACACATTTCGGGGGCTTTATATCAATGGTTTGAAACCGCATACTTTGGTGCTCCACATAATGAAGATAGGAGTAAAGAATTCGAACGCGGTCTGCAAATGACAAAAGAGCAAGCATTGGAACTTTTGAAGAAATCATACGACAGCGTCATACAAGTTCTTGAAATCATAAATGCAAACCCAGAAAAGTTACTGGATCAACCATATTTAAACTATCCAACGTTCAGCAGTGCCGGCCTAGACAATCAATCCACAATTCTAGAAATGCTTCTGCATCAATTCAGACATTTACCTAGTCACACAGGACAAATCTATTACATTGCAAAAATGAGGAAGGGGCATCTAGTTTGGGGATAACACTAGCTAGACGGGTACTATAGTTCAATAACCAACAGGCTGCCGACATAATTGGCGGCCTCATTATGTTAACGGGCAGTTTAGATCAATGTACTAACAGAGGGAAGATGAGGAAATCTAAGGTTTTTAGAGATAAACAGAGTTATTATTTTCTGAAAATCCTGAATTTAGGCATTGTAATGTGAATGTGTAAATCTATGCAAAATAGCGAACATGCGTTTTTGAGGTTTGTAAAATAAGATATTATATTTTACGATAGATAACATTCGAAACCAAGAATTAAGGAGGATGTTTAAATGAGCAATATATTATTAAATTCAAGAAAAAACACTCTTGATAATAAAGGGGTAGCCAATGATAAAGAGGCGTGAGCGTTATCCATATCTGTTATAGATAATAGAGGTGTGTTTATGACAACAAGGCAATGGGTTACAAAATTTGTGTTGATGCACAAATGGGTGTTTTTATGTGGGTTCATCATCACTACATTAGGAACGGTGACCAATTTGATTTATCCGTTCCTCAACGGGAAAATTATCAATATCGTTTTTTATGATAAAGACATGACCGCCTTTTTGAATTTGTGTTTTATCTATGCTGGCATACTCCTAATCAATCAGTTTGTCGTTATGACGTTAAACAATCTCATTCAGTCACATTTGATGACGGGTTTTGTCTTTGATATACGGCGGACTCTGTTCAAAAAGATATTACATAAAAAAGGGAAAGACCTCTCCGGGATGTATAGTGGAGATATGATCAGCCGAATGAACAACGACACCAAGGATATTATGAATCTCGTATTCTCGAGCGGTCTTTGGGGATATTCTAACTTTTTACATATACTATTCGCTGTCTGCTTCATGTTTTACTACAATATATTTTTGGGAGTTTTTACAGTCGTTCTGGTTCCCGTGGTGTTCTTTACCTCGAAACATTTCAAGAAAAAATCGCAAAATGTCAGGAAGGATATTTCAAAGGAACAGGGCAAACTATCCTCTTACTTGTTTGAAATCGCGAAAAATTTGCAGGAGATAAAAATCCTTAACGCACGTAAACAAGTAACAAGGTTTTATTCAAGAAAAACGACAGCCATCAATAAAATGAAAGTGATAAGCGGAAGAATCGACGTGACGGCAGAAAGGGTTAATTCGTTCATCATGCTTATCGCACAACTGGTGATATTTGTGACCTGTGCCTATTTCATTGTTAAAGGCCACATGCAGCTCGGCGTTTTTGTAGCCGCCTTAAGCTATTTCAATATGGCTGTGACCTACTTTAGCACCATAAACGGCAGAATTGTTGAGGTCGGGAAGCAACTTGTCTCCATACAACGTGTCGTGGATATTCTGAATGAAGATGAAGAGGATTACAAAGAAAGCCATCCGCCGAAACAAATAAAGGAGGGCACGATTGAATTTAACAATGTCACATTTGGGTACTCCGAAGATAAGCATGTTCTGAACGGATTCAATCTCCGTGTTGATGCAGGAAGCACAATTGGCATTGTCGGAAAGAGCGGCGCAGGTAAAACATCGATGGCGAACCTGCTCTACAATTTATATAACGTTGACGGCGGCGAGCTTCTGATCGATGGAATGAATGTCAATGAATATAACTTACATAGCTTGCGGAGCCAGGTGGGTATTGTCCATCAGGAGACAATCCTTTACGATCATACCCTACGTTACAATCTTTCATTTACGAACAACAAGGATCATGATGACGCATTACTGGAAGCGCTTAAGAAAGCCTCCCTTTATGATGTTTTCCTGACACTTCCAAACGGACTGGACACGATGCTTGGAACTGACGGGCAAGAATTATCCGGCGGGCAGAAGCAGCGTCTGGCTATCGCCAGGATATTAGTCAAGAATCCCAAGATTTTGATCTTCGACGAAGCCACATCGTTCCTTGACAGCCAGAACGAAGCGTTTATTCGGAGCATGATGGGGGATATGTCGAAAGATCGGACGCTTATCATAATCGCCCACCGTTTTTCCACCATCAAAAACTGTGATAAAATCGCGGTTTTAGCGGACGGCGTTGTTGCAGGCTTTGATACTCACGACGTACTGATTAAAAGCAATGAAACGTATATAGACTTATTCCGCGAACAGTACATAGGAGATGAAGCGTATGAACCGGTTGGAAACCTTTAAGGCATTAACTCGGGATATTGATGGCATTAACAAGCCGTTGATTACGCTTGGCTTTTTCAAGGTGTGGAACTTAATATTCGGGCTTATCCCTTTGTTCTTGTACTCGTTTTTGGTGAATCGCGTTTTAGTGGATAAACATATGAACGAGCTTTCGCCTGTCATCATCGGTTATCTGGCTGTTTTCCTATTCGCGACAATCGGGATCACAGTCAGTAAGAGGTTTTCAAACCGGTTAATACTGAAATATGACCTGAGAATAAAGAAAAAATTGCTGAAAAAGTATACCAGCCTTGATCATGATGTATATAGCAAATATAGCATTGGCGACGTTAAGAGTCGGATTGAAAGCGATTCTATTGTTGCCGAGAATTTTTTTACGACCCATATATTAGATTTTATTTACGGCGTCGTTTACGCTGTTGTGCTGGCGGGTATTTTGCTAAGTTACGACTGGCGGATCGCGCTTATCAGTTTTATTTTTGTTCCGATATCTTTTTTAACGGTTAATTTTTTGGGAGGAAAATCGAAGAAAGCCAAAGAGGAACTATGGAAACTGCAAACAAAATATGAAACCTTTTTACACTCGAATATTCAAAACTGGAAAGATGTCAAGATCAACAACCTTGAGGACGCGCAGCTTGATGAATTAAACGGACACTACAAGAAGATAAGGCCTATTTGGTTTCTAAGCCAGCTCTATTTGCATCTAGGGATTACCTATTCGTATCTCACGAAAAACTTCATTACCCAGTTGTTTATCTATTTTATTGGCGGATTATTCGTAATTAATGGTTACTCGCAAGTCGGTGTGCTGCTCGTATTTATTAGCTTTTACGGGCAGTTTTTCGGGCATATAGAAAGCATTAGTAATTCCATAATAAACTTCAAGAATGATTCGGTGAATATCGAAAAAGTTGTCGAGATACTGAATTTAGAAGTAGGTAAGAGACCCCATAAGAAAATTGACGGAACAGATATTCATGTTGAAAATTTGGAATTTACATATGAGGGAAACGATTCATTTGCTCTTGACGGTATTTCGTTCTCCGTGAGTAAGGGCGAACATCTGGCAATCGTCGGAAAAAGCGGCAGCGGCAAGTCTACCATCGCTAAACTGTTGACAGGGAAGATTAAACCGCAAGGTGGTATTGTACGCATTGGCGGCATTGATATATATACTGTGAACAGCGAGAGTCTGTCAGAAAAAGTTAGTATAGTTGTGCAGGAACCGGTTCTTTTCAATATGACGATCAGAGAAAACCTATTGCTGGCAAAGGTCGACGCAACCGATGCGGAATTGATAGAATGCTGCCGCAGAGCGAGTATTCATGACTTCATTGAAACCTTGCAGAATAAATTAGATACGATAATCGGAGAAAAAGGTGTAAAACTTTCAGGGGGCCAGAGACAGCGCCTATCTATTGCCCGTGCGTTATTACAGGACAGGGACATCATCATTTTTGACGAAAGTACAAGCGCTCTTGACAACGGAAATGAGAATGACATCATTACAGAACTCAAGAGCCTTTCATCGGGGAAAACCATGATTTCCATTGCTCACCGTTTATCTACTATTTTGGACTGCGACAAGGTGCTGGTTTTAAATGATGGCGCGGTGGTAGCTTTTGATACCCATGAAAACCTACGTAACAGAAACGAAACCTATGATTTGCTTTTCCAAAATCAGTATATAGCAAGTGGAAATGTTACAAGATCGACAACCGCAAGTCGCCGGATTATACGATCGTGGAAGCCTTAATATAGGAGCATCGTTTCTTTCTATCCTTCTACGGAAGGGGCCAACAAAGATTTATATTGAAAAGTCAATAAGCGGCCGATGGAGCTCGGATGCAGCCGGAAGGCGTAGCCTGGGAGAGAATGGGATTTCCGTCTCTCCCCTGCGAACCGACCGGCTGCGCTCCTCGATGCGTTCGAGCTCCAGGCTGCCGCAGCTTAGCCCTGCTGAAGCAATACGCGCACGTCGCGGATCAGAATATCCGCAGCCGCGGCCGATATGTGCTTGCCCCGCTGCGCTTCCAGTTCACTCAGCATCGGCTGCAGATTGCCGTTCCGAAGCTTGCTGCGCAGGCTTGTCGCGATGCCGCCGTTGTCGATCGAGCCGTCCGCCGCGAACCGGTCGATCAAGGCTAGCAGGGACGAAGTGTTCGTGTCGATCCGGAACGGAATCGTGACGCTCGCGACGTTGCCCGCCAAGTCGCCCGCCGTCGCGTGGAAGACGTGCGGGCCGAGCGGCAGTGCGGCCAACTCGAGGGAGGCGTCCACCGCGATCGGTTGCTCGTCGAGCGTAACGGCCGTTAGCGACAGGTCGACACCGGACAAGGCATCCGCAATCGACGCTTTCAGCTCGATCCGTTCCGAATCGTGATAAGCCGCTTGCGGCAGCACGTTCAGTCCGATCGCGGGAGGCGTCCGGTCGATGCGAAACGAAACCGACTTCACCACTTCTTGATTGCCCGCCCGATCCTGGGAGCGGTACAGCACCTCGTACGCGCCGTCGACGTCGAACGCCGCCGTCCCGCTGTACGTCTGCCAGAACGCGCCGCCGTCCACGCTGTACACCGAACCGGTAACGCCGGACTTGTCGTCCGTCGCTTCGAGTTTCAGGCTAACGGGAGACGAATACCAGCCGTTCGCCCCGTTCGGCGTCTGCGGCGACAAGGTGGCCGTCGTGACCGGCGCCGCAGTATCCGGCGCTTCCTCGGCGGGCGGTGTATACTTCCACAAATCCGAATTGTTGTCGGAGAAGTACAAATGGCCGAACCGGTCGCGGTTCAAATAGTTGCCGAACGAGCTGTTCAGCAGCACGAATTCCATCGTATCCGGCTTGATCGTGAAAAACTGGCCGCGCGATGTGCCGTACACGTTGCCGTCTGCGCCGGTTTGCAAAAACGCGTACGTCCAAACCGTGCCGTCCTTATACCGTCTCAACTTGGCCGTCTTGTACGTAAACAGCCGCGTCGCCGGGTCGAACTTGAAAATCGTATCCTCGGCGACGCCCCAGACGAGGCCATCCGGCCCGATTGTAAGCCCGGTAACCCCTTTTCGCCCGATGGCCGGCACCGCCTCGAACACTTTTTGCTTGGTAGAGGGATCGAAGATGAACAGCTTGGCGTTCGTTTCCGTAGGTCCGCTCGTGCCGAGACCTCCGTAAACGGTCGTGCCGACATAGAGCAAGCCGTCCTTGTATGCCATCGAAACGATGCTTTGGTTCGGCACGATGTTGCGGAACACGTCCAGCTTTTCCGTGGCGAAGTCGTACATGGCGAGCGCTCCCTGGAGCGACGTCGAGTTCGGCACCGTGCCGACGAACAGCGCGTCTCTGTCTTCGGCGTACGCCATCGCGAACGGACGGTCCTGCCCATGGGCGCGCAGATCGAACAGCTGCTGCGGATTGCTCGCCGACCACGGCTGGCCCGGGTCGTATTCGAGGATGCGGGCGCCCGCGTACGCGCCGATCAGCATGGTGCTGCCGCGAATCGCGGACGATTCGACTTGGCCGAGCTCCTCGGTTTCGGATACGGCGCCGGTAACCGGATCGTAGGAAGTAAATCCGGACATGTAACCGGCTGCGTACATTTTGCCTTCGGGTCCCTGATGGAGGCTCTGAATGAGCGTCGGCGCCCCTTCGTACCCGGACAGCTGAACCTCCGCCCGCCCGGTCGTCATGTTGTAATGAATGATGTTGCCGAACTTGCCCCCCGCGACGAACGTCAGGCCGGGCCAGTCCGGGCTGACGAGATCGACGAATTTACCTTCGTGGAAATTGACTCCGCCCGACATTTGCTTGAGCAGCGTCGACGAACGCGTAGTCACATCGTAGGCGTATAGATGGCCGCCGAGCGAGTACAATACCTTTCCGGGCTGGCCTGGGATCGCCGTCACCCGTTCCGAATGAATGTCGATGCCGGCCGGGTCGTAATAGTCGACGGCGTTGTCGTCCCCCCGCAGGACGAGCAGGTCAGCGTTCGAGAACTTGACGAACAGCCGGTCTTCGGCGAATTCCATGCCGTACGGCCACGCGTACGTATCGCCTCCGCCCGGGATGGCGCCGGAGAGCAGCTCGACCCGGCTTCCGTCCGGATTCAACCGGTAAATGCGGCTCTTCGTTCCGCCGACGCCGACGTAGAGAACGTTCCGCTGGCTGTCGTAGGCGAGTGAACGTACGTACTTTTGCTCCGGATCGAACGCACCGAGATCGCGGATCGCTCCCGCCGCGGGATCGTACTCGAACAGCTTCCCGCCCGGATATGTGCCGGCATACATTTTGCCGGCTGGACCGGCTGCTAAAGAGAACACGTGCGTTTCGGCGCCGAACCGGCCGATGTAACCGAATGATTTGCCGTTCGGGGTATACCGGTACAGCCCGCCGTCATAATGGGTGCCGACATACACTTGACCGTCGCTCGCGACTTTGACGCCCCAAGCCGCTTCCACGCCCGGCATCGGGAATGTGCGCAGCACGTCCCGAGAGGCCGCGTCGATGACCGCGAACGCGGTCGGCACTTCTGCCCGACCTTTGAACACCGTATACATGACCGGCTTGCCGTCTTCGATGCCGATCGCGCTGTCTTCGTTGATCGTTCCTTTCACGATGCCGCCGATATTTTCGAACGTTCCGATTCGATTCAACTCGATCCCCACCTGATCGGCATATCCACGCGTAATTCCCGTAGAGGAGGAATACAGAAGAACGGTTCCGGTCGCCGCGTTCGCGGGGACGACCGTCGACGTCGCGTTTTTCGTCCAGCCGCCGTTCGTCTGCGTAATGAAGCTGCTCGATTCGCCGACTTTGACGCCCGACGCGTCAAAAAATCGGATGTAAATCGCCATGGAACCGTTTTCAACTTTCATCATGGCTGATGCCGAGTAGCTCGCGCCCGGAACGACGGCGAACGGATCGCTTTCCAGTCCGAGCGCTTTCGCTGCGTTCGTGTCGTCGAGCAGCAGACTGTTCGTCCCTTCGTACGCTTGCGCGGACGTGATGCCGAAGCTCATCCCGCTGTCCCCGACGCCGAACGTCTGCGTCCATCCCGGAATCGCGGAGCCGGGCGGTTGTTCCTCGAATCCGGCGTTGCGCACTACCGGTGGCGCGGATGATTCGGCGGCGATCGCGGGGGACGCCGGTACGAGTCCGGCTGCCATACCAAACAACGCCATCCCCGCCATCGCCTTTCGAATGCGACTTCTTCTCATTCATCCTCATCTCCTTTATTTGACTCACCTGTGACTCACAACTTATCATAAAAGAAAAAAACATGAAGTGTCAATACGACTTCGAGCCTTTTTTTGGCATCAACTTGAACAGACGACCCACTATTTAGTAAAATTAATCCTACAACGCGCCCGAAAGCGGGCGGGAAAAGGGACCGATTCGCATGACCGACCAACCAAGCCGTAAAACGGCCCGTCTCCGACTCGAGCATATGATCGGCACGCTGCGGGGCGACATCATCACCGGCAAGCGGCGTCCGGGGGAATTTTTTCCGACCGAGCGGGAATTGTCTAAGCAGTTTCTGCTCAGCAACAAGCTCGTGCGGGTCGGGCTGGGCGCCTTAGTCGATGAAGGCTTGATCGAGAAAATCGCCCGCATCGGCAATCGGGTAGCGGAGCAGCTCCCGGACCGTCCGGTTAGCCTAAGGTTCTGTTATCCGGCTTCGCTGGATCGAGAAGCGGAGCTGGGCGCCCTCATCCGCCGATTTCACCGCGACCATCCGAACGTTCACGTGCAGCCGATCCCGATCGCCTTCCACGAATATTACGATACGGTCAAAGAATATTTGGAGACCGGGCTGATCGACATCGTGGCGATGAATTACAACAACTTCCACGACTTTTGCCGAAACGGCCGTTTGGACTTGCTGCTCGAATGCGAACGGGACGACGGGGCCTATTATCCGTTTCTCGCCGACGCCTTCTCGTCAGGGGGCAAGCAGTATGTGAGGCCGTTCGTTTTCTCCCCGCTCGTCCTGTGTTATAACCGCGACCATCTGCGGGACGCCGGCTTGCCCGATCCATACCGCCCGGGCAGCTGGGAGCAGCTGACGGAAGATGCGGCGCGGCTGACGGTGGAGAACGAACGTTTCGGCTTCTATTTCTTCCTCCAATCCAAAAACCGTTGGCCGGTATTCGTGATGCAAAGCGGCAGCTTGGGCTTTGCCGAGGCCCCCGGACGGAAAGAAGCGGTCGACGCGATTTTGAACGGTTTGAACGTATGCCGGGAAATCATTTATGCGCCGAATACGTTCCCGACGTTTTTGTCCGGAAGCGACGCCGATGCCGAGGAGCTGTTCGCGCAGGGGAAAGTTTCGATCATTTTGTCGTCCTATATGGCGATGAACCACCTCCGTGAATCGGACGTCCGCTTCGATATCGCGCCGCTGCCGGTGCTACACGAGCCGGCGACGATTATGATGACGATCGGCCTAGCCGTAAATAAGCGGTCGGAATCGGCCGGCGCCGCCCGTAAGTTCGCCGATTACCTGCTGTCCGAGGAAGCTCAATCGGATATTCGCGCAAAAACGCTTAGCATCCCCTCCTTGCGGCAAGCGGCGGAACGGACCGGCGCGGAAACGATGTACCGCCCGCCGGGCTTCATGTCGTATTTGGATATGGTCTCGTACATGCGCCTATTTACCGACCTCGGCTTGACCGCCCCGCAGATGGACGCGATCATGAAAGAAGCGCGCCTGTACTGGGCGAAGCTTCAAAGCGAGAGCGGCATGCGCGGGAAAATCGCCGCCATCCTGCAAGCGGATTGATCCGCCAGCGCGATAGCCCCCATCCGGCAAGGTGGGGGCTTTTTGACGCTTGCTAAGGCGCCGGGTTGCTCTTGTTAGAACCCGCTTGCCGCGGGGCCGGGGCCAACCAGGACTGGTTGGACTAAACGAAAAGCTTGAAAACCAGCACCCGCCTGTCAAGGCTAAATTGTGCGACCTTTGCCAAACATTTTTTTAACAAACAAACTTTGGATTACATACATTAACCCATGACAATTGACTATATCAATTGAGATGGAGGACGTTTAATGAGTAACCTACTCATGCAACAATATGCTTATGCTGGCGAACCTTTTTGGGGGTTACCGACGGTTACGGGGTACCGACAGCCACATCCAATTTTAGTGGAGGCCAGACAAACTGCCCCAAATCAAATTTTAATGATATATGATCAACGGTCTGATTTAGCGTCAGCAACGAATGTTTCAAATTACTGGATTAGAAGCAATATGGGTCCTGCGGGTATCGCGAGCGTGGGCATGAATGAAGCATTAACGGCAGCCAATGCAGTACGTCCTGATATGGCGATGATTACACCAGCAGACAATTCGAGAATGAGATTTATCATGACATTCAGGGTTAACGCTATGCGTGGTGTCATGTATACTGTGCTCCCTTGTTTTGTTAATTTAGAAGGAATGACAGGTTTCATGGGAGAAAACTGGGGTCCACTTAGTAGAAACATGTTTATTGGCATGTAAACAAAATATTAAACTATCGCTTATGTCTTATCTGTTGTTGATCTAACGGGAACGATAGCGCAAAAATGACACCAAGGGCAAGGCTGCCGAAATATCGGCRGCCTYGTTCCGCTAACGGGCAGGTTCGACAAGTTCTGCAATAAGCGCTACTGCGCGAAATGCAGGAGATTTAATAACAAATCTTAACTTTACAATCGAGGATGGGAATGACGGAACCATGTATCCGAAAACCATCCCACCAACACTCCTGCGTGCGTCATGGCTGACAGGCCATGGGGTACGAAGTTCAGGTAGATTCGGCAGAACGAAGGCTAGAGCCATTCGAGCAGAAAAGGTATGCCAACGGATATGCCGCGCGGCTGAAAAACTGAATATGGTGAGAATCGTTCCGAGAAAGGAACTGACAAACAACCGAATGTAAGGGTCTAAAGTTAGAACATATGGAAACATATGGGCCATCCAACGATGGTGTGAGTGGCGTAAAGTAAAAATCTGCCCTCTGAAATACGCTATGCCGAACTATGGCGGCATCCAGCTCACAGGCCTAAAGGGAGCACCTAAGTTCAGAACGAATAGCTAGATTGTAAGGGACTTAGAAAGCAAGGGACGTTGCAACAAGGGCTGTCACCCGAAACGGTTGCTATAAGGCATAGCCGAAATGCATTTATCCCTGTGAGGGCAGGGGCACGACTGATGAACCTCCTGTAATGGGAGTGGAGGAACAGCCCCGAGTCTAATTGAAAGAACGATCATTCTCCTAATGTGAATTGCACCGATCGGGTAGGAACGTGGGAACATCACCTCATAGGAGGGATGCCACAGTGCAAGCCTTGAGATATTGGGATTACTACGGCATGACGGAACTCTTTACCGACTTATACAATAGAGCCGTGAACGAAGAAACCTTTCTGGACTTGTACGATGTGATCACATCGAGAGAAAATATCCTGTTGGCCTATCGAACCATGAAGTCCAATAAAGGCTCGAAGACGCCAGGAACCGATGGAAAAACCATAGCCGACATTCAAAAATTGACCGACGACGAACTAGTTGTAGAAATCCAAAGCACATTGCAAAGCTATCACCCAAAGAAAGTTAGACGGAAACTCATCGAAAAAGACAATGGCAAATTAAGGCCGCTGGGAATTCCTTGTATTCTGGATCGCATCATTCAGCAATGCTTCAAACAAGTGTTCGAACCCATAGCAGAAGCCCAATTCTACAACCACAGCTACGGGTTCAGACCGTTTCGGTCCACTCACCACGCGATGGCAAGGCTACAATTTCTTGTCAATCACTCACAGCTACATTTTGTGGTAGACATTGATGTTTTAGGCTTTTTCGATAATGTTAACCATACGTTGCTTATTAAGCAGCTTTGGAACATGGGGATTCAGGATAAAAGGGTCTTAGCCTGCATTGCGAAAATGCTGAAATCTGAAATCGATGGGGAAGGTATTCCAACCAAGGGCGTACCTCAGGGCGGCCTGTTGTCTCCCATACTTTCGAATATTGTTCTCCATGATTTAGATCAATGGATTGCCGATCAATGGGAGTTCTTCCCTCTGAATCAGCCCCTTAAGACAAGATCAGGCGAACTGTATGCGAAGAGACGAACCACACTCAAAGAAGGATTCATCGTCCGCTACGCGGACGATTTCAAGATCCTTTGTCGGGACTGGAAGACCGCCCAGAAATGGTATCACGCCGTAAGGCAATACCTGAAAGAACGTCTAAAACTGGATATTTCGCCGGAGAAATCCCAAATCGTAAATCTACGAAAACGAGAATCTGAATTTCTTGGATTCACCATCCGTGCAAACAAAAAAGGGAAAAAGAGAGTAGCGCATACAGGCATTAAAGCCAACAAAAAGGCGAAAATCAAGGCTGAGGCCAAGAAAAGGATACAAACACTACGGGCTTCGCCAACCGCTCAAAATGCTATACTCTTCAACAGCTTTGTGCTAGGAATCCATAACTATTTCAGTCGGGCCACCCATGTCAGCGTTTCGTTCGCACGTCTTGCCTATGATCTGCGGGCATTCATGTATAATCGTCTCAAACAGGTTGGGAAGTATGAACATCCTGCAAACCCTCCGCCAGCGTACAGAAAATTTTACAGTTTGGGTTTCAGAACGTTCAAGATAGCGGGGGTATATTTATATCCTCTTGCCAACGTGAAGACGGTGAACACATTGGGGTTCAGTCAAGAACTCACACCCTACACAGAGGCAGGCAGGGAACGAATCTCCCACAAGATGCGTCCAGATATTAAGCTGCAGATTCACCAGTTGCTTAAATCCAACATCCCAAACCGAAGTGTTGAATATATGGATAACCGGATTAGTCGGTACAGCATGAAATTAGGGAAATGCGAAATTACAGGCATGTATGTATTTGCCCACGACGTTCACTGCCATCACTATATTCCGATACATCTTGGTGGAAGCGACAAATTTAGCAATCTACGTATCCTCCACAAGGATGTACACCAATTAATCCATAGCACACTTAAAGAGACGATTGACGTACTCCGATCTCGACTCGACATTAACGAGTCGATGGTAATGAAGATCGACCTATACCGCAAAAAATGTGGTCTGGAACCGATCTAAGATATCCATATCCATGAGTAACGAGGAGCTAATGAACTAGTAAATTCATTTAGATGGTACGCGGGGTGCTTTGGAAACTGGCACGCTCCGTGTGGAGCAGGGGAAAAGCTGGAGATCGCATCAAATGCTTACCTATTGCTACAAATAACGCAATAGGACCGCAGTCGAAATAAAGGACAGAATTGCTCGATTAACGACACCCATGGCCATCATGCGGGAGACCTTGCATTGCGTCATCTGGCCCGGTTATTGTCCGAGTCAGCCGTCGTTTCCGATTTTTTCGCGCGGTTCGCCGGAAATGAATTCGTCGTACTGGCAAGTGATCGCGCCCAGGCGAGCAGCCTCTTCACGATCCTTGAGGATACGCTGTCCGCAAACCTGCTTCGGCTTGAAGACGGGATCGAGCTATCGATTACCGTAATTTCGAGCCTGCTATTATCCGGAAAATGCCTTTGAGCTCTGTAAGAGAGTGTATGAACGCATGTGTCGGATGAAGAAAGATGTTATGCCGAATACGTAAAAATGAAACCGACCATCTCGTGGTCGGCCTCTAATTATTTTATTGCGCGGTCAGGATTTGTGGACCTTCAGCCGTGATGGCGATCGTATGCTCGTATTGGGCGGCGAGCTTGCGGTCCAGCGTCCGCGCGGTCCAGTCGTCCGGATCGATTGTCATGAAGTAGGTGCCTTCGGTGATCATTGGCTCGATCGTGAACACCATGCCTTCCTTGATGCGGAGGCCTTTGCCGGGCTTACCGACATGCATATAGTTCGGCTCCTCGTGCAGGTCCCGGCCGATGCCATGCGCGAGAAGATCGCGCACGACGCCGAAGCCGTTCGATTCGGCATGCCGCTGGATGGCGCTCGTCACGTCGCCGAGCCGATTGCCGGGCTGCGCCTGCGCGATGCCGAGGTCAAGGCATTCCTTCGTTACGCGCATCAGCTTCTCAGCCGTCGGCGAGATCTTCCCGACCGCATAGCTCCAGGCCGAATCGCCGAGCCAGCCGTCGAGCTCCGCGACCGTGTCGATCGTCACGATATCGCCCTTCTCAAGTGGCTTATCGCTAGGGAAGCCATGCGCGATCACGTCGTTGACGGAGGCACATGTCGCATATTGATAACCCTTGTAGCCCTTCGTGTAGGGCTTGGCGCCGTGCTTCAAGATAATGTCCTCGAAGATGCGCTCAATCTCGTTCGTCGTGATTCCCGGTTTGATGAGCGGGGCGATCGTGCGATGGCATTCGGCCACCACTTGGCATGCCTTGCGGATGGCCTCGATTTCATGCTTGCTTTTTAAGATGACCATGTTCGTATCAGGACTCCTTCGTAATAGCTTGCATCGCGAGCTTAGCGATTCGATTGACGTCCAGCTCGGAAGTGCCCGCATAGTAGTGCAACCCGCAGCAGCCGACCAGCACGGCAAGCATATGGTCGACGCTGTCGTCTTCGCGCTGGGCGATCGATTGGAGCGGAACGTACAGTCGTTCCATGAATCGTCTCTTGGTGGGGTGCCGATCCTTCTCAGGCAAGCCTGCATAATGTTCCGCCGCCATTTTGTAGACGAGATATGCGCGGGCGTCCGACTGCCACAGCCGGAGCAGCGCCTTGCAATAAGTCAACAGCTGCCTGTCATCCGGGCTACCACCGCAGATGTTTGCCCATTCTGCCAGGGCTTGCTCGCATCGCTCGAAGCCGCTGCCCAGCACATCTTCTATTAATAAATGCCGGTTGGGGTAATAATGGTATACCGTGCCGTAACCGAGCTCGGCCTCACGGGCGACGTCGCGAATATCAAAGCTGCCACCCGTGCGGAAGTAGGCGCGCGCGGCGGCGTCCAAGATCTGTTCTCTGCGCTGCATGCGGATGAGCTCATTTTGTTCTTTGGTACGGGGGCACATGGGTGCGTGAACCTCCTTGTATAGACCTGCAAATTTGTCGACTTAAATCGTAGCACATGGGGCGGGGATATGCAAATTATCTGTTGGCGAAAGAAAATAAAGTTATTTAATTGAAATAAAGTTCTTTAGTGAACTGAACGAAGACAGACCTCCAGGCAGGTAGTTTCGGAGGCGGCGGTTTTCTGGGAGTGGCGATCCGTGGTGATTTAGAA
>NZ_JBFUIX010000059.1:0-43978 GCF_056401635.1 Paenibacillus sp. P4_E11
GTACTAACCGGGATGTTCATTTCTACTGCAATCTCAGGCAAGCTTTTCACCTGTTCCTGCATATACTTCACTGCATTCTCTTTAAACTCTTGGTTGTACCTTTGTCGTTGTTCCTTCATTCCCGGACACCTCTTCTTGTTGGTTATTTTTATTATCCGAGGCTCCTTTCGAGATGTCCACTTTTAATTCTAGACCCAGATACAACGCTATGGGTCGCCGAACTGAACGCGCTCTGCGATTCATGCTAAGCCTGGAGCAGTAATGTATTTGAAACGGTATTCTGCCTAAAAAGGGGTGAATGCCGTTTTTAGTTGTGATATATTAGGTATTAGTTAATATATTAAGGTGATGGCTAATTATCGGAGGCGATATTATATGCTGGAGTGGATGTTGAGGAAAGTGATGGCGGAACAAGGAATATGGTCGGGCGTGGCACTCGCGAGACTACTGCAAAAGAAGGCGGGCTATCGGCTGTCCGCACCGTCGATCAGCGCCTTGCTGACGAGTCAGCCCAAGCAGATGAAGGCCGATACACTAGATGCCCTATGCACGGCGCTGAATTGCTCGCCGAACGATCTGTGGGTCTACACGCCGCCCAAACGGGCGAAGGGGGCTTAAGGCGATGGGGATAAAAACTATATTGCCGTTCGGCGATCCCATTCTGCGTAAGACGGCCAAGTCGGTTGAAGCGATAACGCCGAAGATTCTGAAGCTGCTTGATGATATGGCGGATACCCTGTATGCGGCCGAAGGGCGAGCTGGTCTGGCCGCACCTCAGGTGGGGATTCTTCGCAGGGTCATCGTGATGGATTGCGGAGACGGTCTGATCGAGCTCATCAATCCAGAGATTGTTCAGGTAGGCGGGGAGCAAATAGGGCTGGAAGCGTGTTTATCATATCCAGGATATACGGGTGAAGTGTCGCGGTACAACTACGTGAAGGTGAGAACGATGAATCGGCAAGGTGCCACAGTCGAATTAGAGGGGGAAGGCTTCCTCGCCCGCTGCATGCAGCATGAGATCGATCATCTGAATGGGGTGTTGTTCATCGATCATGTACGTGGCCAGTGGCTGTATGAAGAGCATACGAACCGACGAATCAGTGTGCTGGATGTAGTCAAGTTGAGTAACTCGGGGAATTGAAAGAGTGCGAACCGCGTGCGAATTGCCCAGTAAGGCTGAGACCGAGGCTGTCGATTCATTGTGAACACAGGAGTGGAAAGTGAAAAAGAGGACCCCGGCGAGTTTTGGCTTGAACCTCCATACCACGAAATCCCTTATACTATCCAAGGAGGTTCAAACAAGATGTTTGAGCTCACGGGGTCCCCGCAAAGTACTCGGCGTTATCTCCAGAGCTAGTCTTCACTTTGTGGGGTAAAGATTAGGGGGCCTTTTTCACTTGGAACGGCCGTTTTTGCTTCAATCAGTAATGAATCAACAGCCTCAAAACCGACCTTACTGCCACCCACCGCTCGACCCACGCAGACTATAACACCGTTACCACGTTCAATCCCCAGCCAAACATTACCTCATCACTGATGATTTCGGCACGAATCGAATTCAATCCTTTTTTCCAACGAACGGGTAAGCTGGCGAAGTTCGCACGGATCCGTCCATCGCTGGAGGGAGGGTCCCATTTCCAAACCCCCTTGTAAACTTCTATTTCATTCACCCGTAAACAGACCCGATCGCTAAAGCCGAAAGACAGCAGGGACTCGATTTCCTCATCCACTACAAATTCTGTCTTGGCTTGGACACAAAGCCCGCGTCCAGAAGGGAAGAGACGATTCAAATTGAGCGTACCATTCTCTTCAACTTGGACGTTGATCCAATCCTGTTCGTCCTGCGGTTGTTCGCTCTCAAGATAAGGTTGTGAAACCGTCCAATTCGTAATGGATGTAACGTCGTCCTTCAAATTGCTAACAATTACAGATTCGTCAGCATCCATCTCAATCGGAGGGATTTCTACCAGTTGCAAATTTCGAATATAGCTCGGAAGATAACCCCATACTCCAATACGACCGGACTGATAGCCATGCTGTAGGCTGGTTATGACGAGCTGAGGAGAAGCTGAATCTCCCACGAAGATGGACACTTGGTTGGGATGAACGTCCAAGGCAAGTCTTGTCCATTCGCCTGCTGGAAAGGGTGCTTCAGCCTGAAAGCGGGGACCATGATAGATTTGCCATGTGCTGGAGCCATTCATGATCGGGTCATATTGGATGTCGCCTGGGGAATCAGCACTTGCCGGAGAGATGTAGACCAATTCATAATTTTGCGCATCACGGGCTCCGAAGGCAAGGCCAACAAATCCGTAAGGCCCCGGACAAGCGATTTCCGCCTGAATCCGATAACTTGGCAAGTCTACGATTTCATGCAACAATACAGGARCCGCGAGCTCATTTTGATCAAAAAACAACGCATCCTTGTCTTTCCAAACACCTGCAACTGCACCCGACCTACCTAGATCGAAAGCGCTTAATTGTTCCGCTACATTCCACGTGGACGATTTCATGAACAAACACCTCTCACAGAAGATTTGACAACGATTACGGAATCCTAATGGCTTGACATCATTTGCATATACAAATAAACTATATACAAATAGATAATATACAAATTAAAATAAATGTACAATACTTTTTTTCAAGGGACGGGACTATGAGTAAACTTCGGCAAGGCGGGTTTATGATTTCGAAAATTCATCAATTGTCAGGCCGTATTTTCGCGAAAATGCTCAAAGACCATAACATTACTGAAATTAATCCTGCTCAAGGAAGAATATTATTCGTGTTATGGCAGAAGGACAATATCTCGATCCAGGAGCTTGCTAAACGGACATCGCTTGGTAATTCAACGCTTACCCGGATGTTAGATAACCTTGAGCAATCCCATCACCTGACCCGCGTGTACCCGAGTGACGATCGTCGCAAAGTGCTTATTCAGCTTATGGAGGAGAACAAGAAGATGAAGGCCGCGTACGAGCAAGTGTCGATGAATATGAATGCGGTCTATTACAATGGTTTTGAGGATCGTGAAATTGATGAGTTCGAAACTTATCTGAACCGAATCTTCGGTAATCTAGTGAAACACGACGAAGGAAATGACGAATAGTACCCAACACCGAACTGCAGGGGGATGGATTATCATGAGTCAGGAAAGTGTGATCCAGCGAGGGATTGAAGCTGCTAACAATTTAGTTATGCACGAGATAGTTCCCATTAGCAGGGAAGAGGCGGTGCAGAAGTCATTAGCATTGATCGAGCGTTGCGAAATTGCTATGGTGGGGTCACACGGCAATGACGGGTATCCGAATATTAAAGCCATGTTTAAGTATGACACGCAGGGGCTCAAGACGGCCATCTTCAGCACCAACACATCCTCTAGAAGAGTGGCGCAATTTAAAGCAAATGCCAAAGCCTGTATTTATTATTACGACCCTGATCTCTTTATGGGGGTTAATCTTGTGGGTGAAATGGAAATCGTAGAAGATTTGGCAGTGAAGGAACACCTGTGGCGAGATGGTTGGGAAGCTTATTATCCTCTTGGTGTGATGGATCCGGAATATTGCTTGCTAAGATTCACGGCCAAGTCGGGGAACTACTATCACGGGTTACAAAACATCAGTTTTGAGATTTAGTGGGTGTTCTCAGCCTGAATTTCGGTATAGAATGAGTTTTATATCCAAAAGTTACCGGCATTCAGGAAGGAATTTATGAAACCAACCATCTCGAACAAATCACTTCAACCCGCTCAGAGCATTCAGAGTATAGCGCTTATCACAGCGATATGTTTGTTGGCGGATTCTATGCTATACGTAGTGCTGCCATTGTATTGGAAGGAAGCAGGGTTATCGTCCTTATACGAAGTAGGGATATTGTTATCGGTGAACCGCTTTATTAGGCTGCCGCTGAACCCGATCGTTTCCTGGGGGTACAAGAAGCTGCCGATAACGACAGGTATGATTATCGCGATCCTGTTGACCGGTGTCGTCACCTTCATGTATTCGCAGGCACAAGGCTTCTGGTTCTGGTTCGCTCTGCGGTGTGTGTGGGGGCTCGTCTGGACTTTCCTGCGGCTTGGGGCTTTCTATGCCATTCTGAATCTATCCACAGAGCATAATCGCGGGTTCCTGATGGGACGGTATAACGGGCTGTCTCGACTGGGCAGCTTGTTCGGCATGCTCGCTGGCGGTGGACTCGTCTGGGTGATCGGCATGCAGGCGATCTTCCAAGTGTTCGCTGTGCTCACACTAGGAGCGCTGTTCCTGGCGTTCAAGGTGAGAGCGAGCGCCGATCTGCTGCCGCAGTCGGTACCCGCCTCGTCCGCGGCCACCCATTCGCCGAGGCAGCCACAATCAGCTGCAGTCGGATTGTTCCGCCGCTTGGCGGAAGGGCTGCTCACGAAGCCGGTGGTGCTCGCGCTACTCACCGGCTTAGTGACGGCGTACTTGTTCCAAGGCGTGTTCAGCTCGACGCTGAGCCACATCTTGGACCTACGGCTAACTGAAGCCGGCATCGGAGCCAGCTTCCTGATGAATGCTGCGATGCTCGGCGGCCTGTTCCAGGCGATACGCTGGCTCTGGGAGCCGTGGCTCGCGCCGTGGATCGGGCGGAAGTCCGACCAGCTGGGCACGCGGGTCCCGCTGCTCATCATAACCTTGTGCGTGACGGCTGGGCTCTTCGCGCTCATCCCGGTCCCGGCACCGCTCTTGCTATGGCTCGTGGTGCTGCTGCTAATTCAAGCAGCAGCGACCGTGCTCACGACGTTATGCGATACGATCGCCGCAGACGTCTCCTCTACTCGGCCGGACAAGACGATGGTCATCACCGTATACTCCATGATGATCGACCTCGGCTCTGCATTCGGTCCGATGATCGCCTACAGCTTCTCCGTTACGGCGCTGTATGTGAGCTCAGCGGTGTTGCTTGCCGCGTTGGCTAGCCTCTGGTTAGTTCACCGCGAGCGTCAGATCGTCCATTGATCGTGCACGATGCCGACCACGTACCAGTCACTGCCTGAGTGTTCGAAGATGAGCTTCAGGCCCGCCCAGTCGTGGCCTTCGAGCTTCTTATCGAATCCGCTGAAGTAGTACTCGACGATAATCGCCTTTGGGTAGGTTTCCCGTGTGTTGTTGATAGTGTTCCCTTTGCCCAACGCCTCGTTGTAGCTGAGCTTCTCCGGCTTCGCAAAATCGTGATCGTACACAAACTTGGCGTAATACTCCGCGAAAGTCAGCTGAATCGGCTCACCGGAGCCGTCGAACACACCCCATGTGCGTTTGGTAGAGTCGGTGAACGCTTTCTCCAATTGATCGGCTTTCATAACGATGTCTGTCTTCTTATTCACATTCGTGTATGGGGAGAAGCGAACCCCAAGCTCCGGGTGTACATAACCTGCGAGCTTTTTCATATCCTTGGCTTTCAGTACTTGAATGACTTCAGCAGCACGATCTGCGATCCATGTCTTGGCTTGCTCTGGCGGGACGTTCCCGTTCAGAGGGGCGGCCGGAGTGGAAGTAACAGCAGGCTTCTGTGAAGGTGCTGGGGTCGTGGGCATACTGGAGCTTGGAAGAGCTGACGGTGTGGAAGATGGTATGGTAGAGGGCGATGGGTTCACAGAATCCGAATGACGGCTGCAGCCGGTCAATGCTAACAAGAGGACGGCCAACATGCCAGGGATTAGACTTGCGAATAGTCGGTTCATCGAGGCGTTCCATCCTTCCCGTGGAATATAATTCCTGCTTTTTTGACGAGTATGGATCAGAAAAGGTTGCGGGATATATGAAGGGAGGAGTTGAGGACGATGGCGCGGACGGCGGTACGGGTGCATGCGAATTGGAGTGGATTCAAGGGTAACCGGAGCTTAGTCCAACCCGGCTATTCCCGGTCGTCGGTGTCGAACACATGGCAAACCAGACGGTTCCGGGATGGAGATCCACCCAGAGTCGCTGTGTGAGCGAGAAGCCGAGGCACTGATGTGAATGCAGACGGGTCACGGAGAATATATATGTAACTCGGCTCAATGCGTGTATAACGGAAACAACTGACCTTGGATGGCGAATGATGCATCTCCAGTTTCCTCTGACACGACAAGAACGATCGCATCGCTGACCTCAGATAAACCGACGGCAGCCCGATGACGGGTTCCACGTTTCGGTGGCAATTCGGATGTGTGGGAGAGCGGCAAAATATTTTTGGCAGAAATAATCTGATCGGTTCGAATAAGCACGGCGCCATCATGAAGCGTATTGCCCGGATAGAAAATCGATTCCAGTAGGGCGGAGTTAATCTCCGCTTTAATTGGCGTGCCGTCTTGCAGTTGCAAGTCGAGCTTATCACCTCGTTCTACTACAATCAGCGCGCCGTGGTGGCGGTCAGCCAGATTGCGAACACAGGTCGCCAAGTCGGCATATTTGCTCGTATAGGGAGAGAGATAACAGTTCAAGTAAAACGTGGCCGCTCGCGTCTGTACATCGGTGAGCATGAGGCTGATCCGCTGGAATTCACCTAGGTAGCAATGATGCTCTTGATCGAATTCATCCACGATCCGCTCCAGTTGCAGACTCACTTGCTTCAAATCCTGTTTCATAGTAATGAGCATCGGGGAAAAATCGCAATCGCCACCTAGCTTAGGCATTGGGTCAGCACCTCCGTCAATAGCATTCCCCGACATCAATCAAAATATTGAAATAAATTGTTGAATAGACAATTGACAAAAAACCGAAGTACGTATATTATAATAATATATTTCTTAATTGTAAGTAAATTATTAATAGTAAGTAAATAAACAACCTTGAGGAGGCAATTTATAATGGCAAAATCGCAATGGACAGTAGATCCAACTCACAGCAGTATTGATTTCTCAGTAAAACATATGATGATCGCAAAGGTTAAAGGGACTTTCCACACGTTCGAAGCGCAGATTGATGCAGACCCAGCCGATCTTACATCCGCTAACATCTCGATTAGTGTGGACTTGAGCAGCATCGATACGCGTAACAGTGATCGTGATGCGCATCTGCGCTCTGGTGATTTCTTCGATGCCGACACGCATCCGAAGATGACGTTCCAATCGACATCCGTCGCCAAGACTAGTGATGGGGAGTACGATGTTACAGGGGATCTTACGATTCGTGGCGTAACCCGTCCTGTGACGATAGCTGCAACGTTCGAAGGTACTGGGAAAGATCCTTGGGGCAATGTGAAGGTCGGTTATAGCGCCGTAGGCAGCATCAAACGTAGTGACTTCGGCTTGACATATAATGCTGTACTGGAAACAGGTGGCGTCATGATCAGCGACGAAATCAAGATTTCCATCGAGCTAGAAGCCATTCAACAAGCTTAATTGGGTTAACCTACGAGATAGAGGACGGCAGGAAGAGAGCAATCTCTGCTGCCGTTCTTTTCATATTCGTAAAGGGAGGGCAACATCATGATGAGTGGTCAATCAGAGGTTGCAAGACGTATCATTGTACGGACATGGGATGTAGCAGCGAGGGACGGGCAAGCGCCTCATCTTCGAGTCGGCCAAGTGCTGAAGCCTGGCCAGTGGAAACAATACGACCCGTTCCTGTTCATGGCAGAGGACTGGTTTCAACAGGGGACGTTCGACTTCCATCCGCATCGCGGCATTGAGACTGTTACGTTCATCATAGAAGGCAAGCTGAAGCATGAAGACAATTATGGGGGGTACGGAGTACTGGAACCGGGTGATGTGCAATGGATGACCGCGGGGCGCGGCATTATTCACTCGGAAGACCCGCTGCCGGGCGAGACGGTTCACAGCTTGCAGCTATGGGTTAACATCCCGCGTTCCGCCAAGATGGCGGAGCCGCGCTATCAGGATATGAAGGCAGCGAATACGCCGGTGCGTAGTGAGCCAGGAGCTACGGTCCGGGTGTTCTCAGGAGCATCCGGTGATGTGAAATCCGCCACACTGAACCATATTCCGGTCACCTATGTGGAGATCGTGATGGAAGCTGGTGCAAGCTTATCGCAAGATTTGCCAGCCGGTTACAACGGGTTTATTTATGTACTGGAAGGGAAAGGCCGATTCGGAGAGGACAGTACGTCGGGATCGGAACGTCAGGTGCTGTGGCTCGGTCCTGCGGGTGAAGACGCCGACTTGAGTGAGATTACGATTGAGGCGGATGAGCCGCTAAGAGCGCTCCTTATCGCTGGCCAGCCGATTCATGAGCCGGTTGTCGCCTATGGTCCGTTCGTGATGAACACGGACGAGGAGATCGAGCAAGCCTTCGAGGATTACCGTTCGGGCAAATTCGGCCCGATTCCGCGATAAGCCCGCCTGGCGGGGCGGGGCCCGTGGGGGCAAATAGCGCGGAAAAAGAGGCTGTCGATTCATTGAGGATTGAGGTGAAAACGGCCGTTCCAAGTGAAAAAGGACCCCTTTTGCTCAAACATCTTGTTTGAACCTCCTTGGATTGTATAAGGGATTTCGCGGAAGGGAGGTTCAAGCCAAAACTCGCCGGGGTCCTCTTTTTCACTCTCCACTCCTTTGCTCACAATGAATCGACAGCTTCAAAAACCGCGCAACAGCCCGCCCGGCGAGGCCATCGGGAGCGAATAACGCGGAAAACCGTGCTACAGTCGCCTCGGCGAGTCCATGGGTGCGAATAGCGCGGAAAACCCGCGTACAGTCCACCGGGCGAGGCCACCGGGCTCCAATAGCGCGGAAAATCCGCGCTACAGCCCACACAAACAACCTGACCGTTGTGCTACACGGTCAGGTTGTTCGTTATGCCGTACCCTCGAGCAGCCAATCGCTACTGGGCATCGCTCAGATCAAATGAATCCGCAACGTCGGAATCCATCAATGTAATCTTCGCCCCGATGGAAGCGAACGTCTCTACGACGTTCTCGTAGCCCCGTTCAATGTGCTGAAAGCCCATTACGGACGTACGCCCTTCCGCCGCAAGTCCAGCCAGGATGAGGCAGATGCCCGCCCGAACGTCCGAGGCATGTACCATAGCGCCTTTCAGCGGCAAACCGCCCTTAATGAAGGCTACACCAGAACGAACCTGAATGTCTGCTCCCATACGCTTCAGTTGGTTGACGTGATTGAACCTCTCCGGGTAAATTCGCTCACTAACGATGCTTTTACCAGGGGCCTGCGTAAGAAGGGCCGTCAACGGTTGCTGCAGATCGGTTGCGAACCCGGGATACATCGCCGTACGAACGCGGGTCGCGCGTAGAATGCCGGTCGAATGAGCCGTCATCGATTGATCACCGACTTCGATATGAAGGCCGATCTCGGTCAGCTTGGCAACACAAGAGCCCAGGTGCTCAGGGATGACGTCTTGTACGGTTACACTTCCGCCTGTCATACCAGCAGACATGAGGAACGCTCCGGCGATCAATCGGTCCGGAATGACGGTATGGGTACAGCCGCTCAATTGCTTGACGCCTTCGATCCGAATCGTATCCGTACCGGCCCCGCTAATCCTGGCACCCATCGCGTTCAAGAAGTTGGCGGTGTCCGTTACTTCAGGATCTCTTGCCGCATTTTGCAGGACCGTCGTTCCTTTCGCCCGGACTGCTGCAAGCATCGTGTTGATCGTAGCGCCCATCGTAATCATATCGAAGAATATAGTCGCCCCTCTGAGCTCGGACGCTTCTACTTCGTAATAGTCATTATGGAATGTGAGCTTGGCGCCCAATGCCTTCAAGGCTTTGAAATGCTGATCGATCGGGCGGCTCACGAAATCATCCCCGCCAGGATACCCGACCGTGACTTTGCCGAACTTCGCGAGTAGAGCGCCAATGAAATAATAGGCGGCTCGGAACAGGGATGATTTCTTCGGGTCAAAATTCGCGTGTAAAATGGCAGTTGGATCTATATGTAAAGCACCGAACACATCACGTTCGATTCGGAGTCCAATTTCTTCACCAAGCTGGCCAATGACTCTGACATCGGCAATATCGGGAATGCCGAGCAGTTGGACGGGTTCATCCGCCAAACAAGCGGCTGCGAGAAGGGCTAGAGAGCTGTTTTTGGAGCCATATATTTTGACGTTACCGTTAAGTTGTGCTGTTTGTTCTACTTGAAGCCATTTCATCTATGTACCCTCCGCGAAGTTCTTCTTCTTAGTACTATATTTATCCAAATGTATCGACCTTCAACCATTATACCTAAACGCTATAGAAGATGGAAATCATTTATGCTACCCTGATATCAATAATCCCAATATGTTTCGAAATGTAGCGGAGGATTGTGGGTATGAACACGGAATTTATTGTTCGAAGTTTTATTGGCACTAGGGATGTCGATTGGGTGGATCCGGGTTATCATCAACATCCAACGCTTGAAATCAGTATCCTAATGGAGGGTAGAGGTGTTTTCGAGTGGGGGGGAAAGCGTGAAATGCTTGAAGCAGGTCATGTCGTAATCGTGCCTGCAGCGCTGCCGCATCTGTTCGAAGGCAAGGGGAGGAATCGATATGGTGTCATTCATCTGGACCATATTCCAGCCAAACTGACCGAGATGCTGAGAAGAATCGTGAAGACCGACCAGCCGACGTTATTCGTCTTGTCTCCTCTGGATAAGGACCGCTATGAGCGCTTGTTCCGAGAATGGCAGCGTACCAAATATTCTCCCTTGAAAGAGAGGGACTGGAACAATACGGCCTGGATGGAGGTGCTGGTGCTGTTCCTGATGGAGCATTCCCAGACCGACCGGGAGGCACTTACGATTACGAAAGCGGGCGACTGGATTCGCGAGAACCTGCAGCTAGGGGTGCAAATGTCGGATTTGGCCGAGCTGGCCGGGCTGACAGAGGGTGGCTTCCGCAGGTTGTTCGAGCAAATCTATCATATGAGCCCGAAGCAGTATCAGCAGCAATGCCGGATGGCGGAGGCGAAGTGGCAACTTAGCTCGTCGAATAAGGATATGCTGGAGATCGCGGGGATGATCGGATTTACGCGGCAGCATTCTTTCTCCCTGTGGTTCAAACAGTTGGAAGGCGTGTCCCCCTCGGAATGGCGGAAGCAGCAGCAGATGCAGTTCGGGTGAGAGCGCTTAGGAATAAGCAGATCATATAAATTGTGTTGTGAAAGGAACTTGTAATGGAAGCGGAAGTAAAAGCGATATTTAACGACCTCTTATTGACAGCTGGAGCAGAGAAATTCGGCAGCACGCTAGATCAATTAAGCTATATCGGAGCTTGGCAAAACTTCGTCTATGAGTACAAGGAGAAGGGGAAGTCCTACATATTAAGATTTACACCAAGCACCCATCGCAGTGAGAACTTAGTTAAAGGCGAACTGGATTGGATTCAATATTTGGCGCATAACGGTGTTGCTGTATCGGAACCTGTAGCATCTAGGTATGGCAACTTGACTGAAGTTGTACAGCAAGACGATATGCAGTTCACGGTAACGTCTTTTGTGAAAGCGGAAGGCAGCAAGATGGGGTATCCGGAATGTCTAACTGATATTGATTTGTATCAACGACTGGGCAAAGTGACAGGGAAGATGCACGCCTTATCCAAAAAATACGAGCTGCAGGATGAATCGATTCGCAGGCACGACTGGAACCAGAATTACTATTTGTCCCACATGGAGAAGTTCGTTCCGGCGAGTCAATCCTTCGTGTTCGAAGCTCGTAATCTAGTAATGAACAAGATTAGAGACACTCTGCCCAAGGATCAGAATTCATACGGTTTAATCCATGGTGATCTAGGAGTTGGCAACTATACCGTGAGCGGAAATGAACGGTTGATCACTCTTTTTGACTTTGATGAGGCGCAATACAGCTGGTTTATTGAAGATATAGCTATACCGTTATACTATCTGGTTTATGTATATGGTGGCGTGGAAGGAAAGGAAGATCGAGAGTCCCAGGCGTTACGGTTTATGGATTCTTTCTTAAAAGGGTACGATCAAGAAAATTCGCTGGAAGAGGATTGGCTGAAGCAGCTCCCTCTGTTCCTGCAATTGAGAGAACTCATAGCGTATACAGGGATGTATCGAAGTGCAGATATGGCACAATTAAACCAATGGGGCAAAGATTATATCGCGCAGTGTCAAGTCAGGATGGAGCATGGAATCCCGATTGTCGACATTTGGAGCTAAATTTTTTGCGTATATTGTGTATCGTTTTCAATAAATACAACGGCCTGGAAACGTATTATTGTTTGGGAGTAGCACCACGAGTAATACCCATTCGATAAAAAAAGTTCAGGAGGCGTTGTCGGCAATGACAGTCAGAATCGGATTTATCGGTGTCGGAGGTATGGCAGAGCATCATATGAAGACGCTGCAAAAGGTGGATGACGTCCAGATCACGGCCGTGTACGACATTAATCAAGCGAGGGCCCTTGAGGTGGCAGGTCAATACGGGGCTGTCTCGTATGCAAGCGGTGAGCTGCTGCTGGATTCGGGACAAGTCGATGCACTATTCGTATGCACGCCTCCATTTGCCCGTTCGGGTATCGAAGCTGCAGCAGCGCGCAAAGGCATTCATCTGCTTTCCGAGAAGCCGGTCGGCTTGAAGATGGAGGAAGTACGCGAGACGGAACGGATCATCCTGGAATCCGGTGTCATTCATTCGTCTGGCTATTGCTTGCGCTATATGGACATTGCGGCCAAGGCCAAGGCGTATCTCGCTGACAAGCAGATTGACATGGTGATGGCGTATCGATTCGGCGGCATGCCCGGTGTGAAATGGTGGAGGATGTTGGAGCAATCTGGCGGGCAGTTGGTTGAGCAATCTACGCATCAATTGGACTTGATCCGCTACTTAGCCGGGGAGTTCAAGGAAGTACATGCGATCCACGAGCAGCGATATATCCGCGAAGTCGATCCGGAAGCGACGGCTTACGATGTCGGTACGGTGTCATTCGTCCTCCAGTCGGGAGCCATTGGCAACATTACGAGCACGTCCCTGGCCAAATATGTGGGACGCGGTGCAGTTGAGATATACGGTCATGATTTCTTCCTGTCGATCGATGGATCAACACTGCGGATCAAGGATGACCAGCAGGATATAACGGAGAAATCTTCTACGGAATATTACTATGAGCAGGACAAGGCGTTTATCGAAGCGGTACGGACTGGGCGACAGGAGCTTGTGCTGGCGGACTATTCGGAAGCTGCTGCTACACTGGCGGTCACACTGGCCGCTAACGAATCAGCTGCTTCACGTACTAGCGTAGCGGTATAACTGTAGTAATTCCAGGAGAAGGAGCGATTGTGCTATGTTGAAAAGTATCAATCAATGGTGTTTTCCGGCGGATACGCCACTTGAGAAGGTGTTGTCGGTCAGCAGTGACGCAGGGTATGCAGCTGTGGAATTGAACCTGTACGACCGGGGAGGCATCGGGTTCACGCTGGACACTACGGCTGCGGAGGCTGAAGCGATCGGGAGGATGGCCCGTAGCAACGGCATACAACTGCGCAGCTTGTCCACCGGCTTGATGGGGCGCTCACCGATGTCATCGGCTGATGCTTCCTTGCGCGAACAAGGCCGCAGCGTCGTGATCAAGCAGCTGGAGCTGGCCGAATTGCTCGGCATCGATACGGTGCTCGTTGTGCCGGGAGTCGTCAATCCAGGTACGTCGTACGACCAGTGCTATGAACGGAGTCAACGCGAGCTGCTTACTCTGGCCAAGGAAGCGGAAAAGAGGGGCGTTCGGATTGGCGTAGAGAATGTGTGGAACAAATTCCTGCTCTCACCGCTTGAGATGGCCCGATATGTCGATGAGATCGGCTCGCCGAACGTCGGTGCCTACTTCGATGTGGGTAACGTACTGTTGTTCGGGTTTCCCGAGCAGTGGATCCGAATTCTGGCCTCACGCATCTTGAAAGTCCATGTCAAAGATTTCAGAACCGCAGTCGGTAATGGAAACGGCTTCGTTCCGCTGCTCGCTGGTGATGTGAACTGGACCGAAGTGCGGACAGCCTTGCAGGAGATCGGTTATACGGACACACTTACGGCGGAAGTGAGTCCGTATGCGAGTGATCCGTATCAGTGCGCGTACGATACGTCGCATCAGCTCGATGTTATTATTGGGGGCAAGTGATCGGGGATATTTGATGAGTACAATCTTGGAGCTAGCGCGGAATTTGCGCTAGTTTTTCTTTTGTGCTGCTAGAGTAAGGTTCGTAATTCATGTGGCTCATTGACCAACTAAGGTGATTTCATCATCCTATCGAGCTGTAAAGTGCTGTAATCCGATAATTTTACAAAAATAAGGTGATGAA
Source organism: Paenibacillus sp. P4_E11 (assembly GCF_056401635.1). NCBI lineage: Bacteria > Bacillati > Bacillota > Bacilli > Caryophanales > Paenibacillaceae > Paenibacillus > Paenibacillus sp. P4_E11. The sequence goes on from NZ_JBFUIX010000059.1 coordinate 14,221, forward strand.
ACATCACTATGCATCGTTTGGTGCTGAACTGCACGCGCCCTCGGCAAAAGGACCACTCCCAGTCCGGTTTTTCCATACTGCGCTATTGTTTGTCTCCAACGATATTTCACCAAATTAAAGCTTTACTACATTAATGCGTTATAGTATTATCGTAATGAAGTTATTTTCCTTTGTGAAGGGAGTAGAAGAGAAATGTCTGACACGATTAAAGTGCAAGCAAGAGCTGCATTGCAGCAAATCCAACCTTATTCGCCCGGCAAGCCGATTTGGGAGGTGCAGCGGGAACTTGGGTTAAGCGAGGTTATCAAGCTGGCCTCCAACGAGAACCCGCTTGGACCGTCACCCAAGGCTATGCAAGCCGTAGCAGTCTCATTGACCGACATGCATCGTTATCCCGATGCCCAAGCTTATGATCTGAGGCAAGCTATTGCAGACAAGCAGGATATGCAATCCGAGCAAATCATCGTAACGAACGGCGGGGATGAGCTGATCACATTACTGTCCGAAGCTTATCTCGAGCAGGGGGATGAGGTTATCGTGCCGAATCCGTCATTCACTGAGTATGAATTCGGGGCCTTGTTGATGGGAGCAGTCACACGGAAAGTCCCGCTGTTGGATGGCTTTCAGTATGATTGGCGGGCTATTGCAGCTGCTGTGACGGATCGGACCAAGGTCATCTACTTATGCTCGCCTAACAATCCAACAGGCACGTACATGAACCGATCAGATGTGCAGCAACTTCTTGATGCCTTGCCTGCCCAAGTCCTTGTTGTGTTGGATGCCGCATACAGTCACTACGTTTCCGCTTCCGACTACACAGACGGGCTGGAATTCGTACGTGCAGGTTATCCCGTGATCGTCCTGCAGACGTTCTCGAAGATATACGGCTTAGCCGGCATTCGCGTCGGCTACGGCATCGGTCCAGCAGATATTATCCGCAGCATCTTACAGGTCAAAGAGCCGTTCAACGTGAACGCGCTGGCGCAAACAGCGGCAATCGCAGCACTTGGCGACGATGAGCATGTCCGACGATCCCGGGAACTGGTGAGTCGTGAACGGCTGCGATTGTACGAGGCGCTTGAGCGGATCGGGCTAGCCTACACCGAGAGCTCGAGTAACTTTATCTTGGTTGAACTCGGTTCTGATGCAGGTGCTCTCTACGAGCGACTGATGGCGGGAGGCGTGATAGTTCGGTACGGTCGAGGCTGGGGATTGGAGCGGCACGTGCGCATCACAGTAGGCAGTCCAGAGGAGAACAATAAACTTATCGCTGTGTTGCAGAAAGTAGTGGTTTAGCGGAAGCACCGTCATACGCAAGCTTAGAAGGTTTAAGCCGTTGCGTTATGGTCGGTGCTTTTTAATTTTGTAACCAATACAAATGAGGGAGGTTATGCACGGCGATTGACCACGATCGGTTATTCAAAGAACTCATTCAAATTTTTTTTCGCGAGTTCATGCAATTGTTTTTTGCCCAGGCTCATGAAATCATCGACTTCGATCAACTTACGTTCTTGTCGGAAGAGTTATTCACGGATCTGGTCGCTGGAGAGCGGCGAAGGGTGGACTTACTTGCTGAAACGAAGCTACGGGGGGAGGATGTGCTGATCATCGTTCATGTTGAGCCGCAATCGTACTATCAGAAAGATTTTGCGGACCGCATGTTTATTTACTCCAGTCGCCTTTATGAGAAATACCGTCGCCGCATTCTGCCCATTGCGGTATTCAGCCGTGAGGCGGCCCGGGACGAGCCGAATACGTTTGGTTGGGGGTTTCCTTTCATCGAGGTGCTGAAGTATCAGTTTTTCGCGATAGAGCTGCGGAAGTGTAGTTGGAGGCATTTCATCAAGCGGGATAACCCCGTCGCTGCTGCACTTCTAAGCAAAATGGGCTATACTGAGGATGAGAAGGTCCAAGTGAAATTAGAGTTTTTACGGATGCTGGTGCGGATGGAATTGGATCCTTGAATGATACCTAGAAAATGAGGTTAAAGGAGGAAATCCGAATGCTGGACCGTCAAGAAGAAAGTCTCTTGTCCAAACTGCAAACGCAATGGGAAATCGACGCTGAGCTGAAAGGTAAACTTGAAGGTAAACTTGAAGGTAAAATCAAAGGGAAAACGGAGGAGGCGCGCAAATTTATTAGCAAGTTCCTACAAGCTCAGTTCGGGGATGATGCTGAAGCGATGATCGTACAGATTGCCAACCTAAGAGAATTGGAGCAATTGGAGAATCTGGCCGATCGGTTATTCAGGATATCACGGTTGGAGGAAGCGCAACAATTGGTTAGAGAGGCTAAAGAAAAGTTACTCGACTAATTACTCTGATGTAAATTTAAGAGTTAATCGACATATCGACTAACTCCCGCTTGTGTTACTAAAACTTGACTACCACTCAGCTACCGTTCCGTCCTCTTGCCGCCACAACGGATTCTTCCAATCGTGACCAATCCGCGCCATCTCACGCACTTTCTCTTCGTTCACTTCAATGCCAAGACCCGGACCGGTCAAGTTGGCTACGAATCCGTCCTTGTAAGCAAATACGGAAGGATCCTTCAAGTAGTCCAGCAAGTCGCTGCCCTGATTGTAGTGGATACCGAGGCTCTGCTCCTGAATGAATGCGTTCGGCGAGCACGTGTCCACCTGCAGGCAGGCAGCAAGTGCGATTGGCCCAAGCGGACAGTGAGGCGCCAGCGCGATGTCGTAAGCTTCCGCCATGGCGGCGATTTTGCGCGTTTCCAGTATGCCGCCGGCATGGGAGAGGTCGGGCTGGATAATGTCGACGATGCCTTGGGCGAGCAGGTCCTTGAAGCCCCAACGCGTGTACATCCGTTCTCCGGTAGCGATCGGGCAGGACGTATAGCGAGCAATCTCCCGCAGCGCTTCGTTGTTCTCGGCGAGTACGGGCTCTTCGATGAACATCGGGCGATATTGCTCGAGCTCCTTCACGAGAATCTTGGCCATCGACTTGTGGATACGGCCATGAAAATCAATGCCAATCCCGACATCACGCCCGACCGCTTCGCGGACGGCAGCGATGCGGGCTATGGCGGCATCGACTTTGCTAAGCGAGTCGATGTAGTGCATCTCCTCGGTCGCGTTCATCTTGACCGCCGTGAACCCAGCGGCGACCTGCTGCTGCGCCGCTTCACCGACATCGCTCGGCCGGTCACCGCCGATCCAACAATACACGCGCGTCCGGTCGCGGCACGCGCCGCCAAGCAGATCGTAGACGGGCGCGTTGTAGAACTTGCCCTTAATGTCCCACAACGCCTGCTCGATGCCCGAGATGGCGCTGGATAGAATCGGCCCGCCTCGATAGAAGCCGCCGCGATATAGCACCTGGAACAGATCCTCGATTCGCATCGGATCCTGGCCGATGATGTAGGAGCTCATCTCCTCGACAGCGGCGCGAACGGTGTCCGCCTTGCCCTCAACGACGGGTTCCCCCCAGCCTGTAATGCCTTCATCCGTTTCCACTTTCAGGAACAGCCAACGCGGCGGTACTTTGAACAGCTCAAGCTTCGTTATCTTCATAATCCAACTCAACTCTCCCTTGGGATGGAATGGCACGTAACCTGCTGCAAACCTTACACACCATCATGATAGCACAACTTCCATAATCAGGAACGTAGTAATTACTTACCTTCTTGAGACTGCGATTAACTCGATTGCTGAAGAGATGGAGAGTGGAAAGGGGATCGCCGCGACTGGACTTAAAACAAGATGTTTGAGCATAGGCGAGCCCCCTTCCACTTGGAATCCTGGAGTAATCGAGTTAATCGACGTCTCTACCCCTTAACCGCACCAGCAGACAACCCGCTAACTACATACCGTTGCGCAAGCAGGGCGATGATGAGGACCGGAAGCGTAATGATGCAAGCAGCGGCCATGAGGGCTCCCCAATTGATCTCGGAGTAGGACATGAAGTTGAATACAGCAATCGGCAGTGTCTTCGTCTTGTCCCCGGCCAGGATGATCGAGAACATGAAGTTGTTCCAAGAGAAGATGAACGACAACAGTGACGATGTAATGACCCCAGGTCCGGAGATCGGCATTATGATCCGCAGGAACACTCGATGATGCGTACAGCCGTCAATCAATCCAGCTTCCTCGATCTCGGTCGGCAATGCTTCGAAGAAGGAGATCATAATCCATATAATGAACGGCAAGCCGACAAGCATATGGCTCAGAATCAAAGCCGTGTATGTATCCACCAGATTAATCTTGGAGAACAGGATGAACCAGGGAATCAGAAAGGTGATACCGGGAATAATCCGTGCCACCAAGATGACAAGCCCCAGCTTATGCAGATGATGTCTCGCGATTGCATAGGCTGCAGGGAGTCCGAGAACCAAGGAGAAGAAGGTCGAGCCGAAGGCCACGATGAAGCTGTTCCAGATGTAACGCATGAAGTCGTATTCCTTGAATACGCTGGAGTAATTGTGCATGTTCGGCGTAAACGAGAAAAACTGACCGGTGGACATGATCTGCGACTGGGTTTTGAAGGAAGCGAGGAGCATCCATATGAAAGGAAACGCGAATAGCAACATCACAACGCACGTGACAAGTGCTAATATCCACTTCGAACGACGACTTTTTCTCATCGCTAGCTCACCTCCAATCGCTTACGCATCCAGATCAACAGCAACGTGAGTCCCATCACGAGCATGAAGAACAACACGAGCAGCGAAGAAGCCATCCCGAGTTTGAAATATTGGAAACCGAGCACATAGCCGTACAAATTCAACGTTTCCGACGCGAAGTTCGGGCCGCCTTGTGTGGTGGCATAGATGATGTCGAACGTCTTCAACACGTCGATTAGCCGCAGCATTGCCGCTACCAGAATGGTAGGACGGAGAAGGGGCAGCGTAATTGAGATGAACTTGCGCCATGGGCTGGCTCCATCGACATCAGCAGCTTCGTAAGGGTCGGAAGGCAGCGTAGCCATGCCCGCCATAATAATGAGCGCGATCATTGGTGTCCATTCCCACACATCAACGAGGATGAGGGATGGGATGACTTGGCTCTCTGAAGCTAACCATAACATCGGCTTGAAACCGAGTGACTTCAGGAATTGATTAGCCACCCCGATTGTAGGTTCATAGATCAGCATCCACACAAGTCCCATTGCTACAGGTGTAGCTACCATTGGCAGCAGAAAGATAGTCTTTACGAAGTTTTTGCCGCGAAACTCTCTGGACAGTAATACGGCTATGGCGATGCCGAGAATGACCTCAACAATTAGCGCCACGAAGGTAAAGTAAAACGTCGACCGAGTAGCATGCCAGAAGCGGCTGTCGTTGAACAGAGCGATGTAGTTGTCCAGACCGACGAATAGCGGTGGCGTAGTCGCCGACATGCTCCATTCGTAAAAGCTGATACGCAATGTGTATATGATCGGGAACAGCATCATTAGAAGCACGAACAAGACGGCAGGCAGCGTATAGATCCATTTCAAATTCCGATCAAACCAACTGTATTGCAACAAGATTCACCTGCCTATTCATGATTACTGTTATCGCTTTGCAAAAGATCGTCAACAGGGACGTCTTACGACCCTGTTGACGTATCAGAGTGAGTGGTGTTACTTGGCATCCTTGTTCATGATGTCCTGCAGTGCGGCATTCGCTTTGTCGGCAACCGCCTGAATGTTCGTTTCGCCGGACATGACTTTTTGCACGATTTCACCTACGGCGTCACGAGCTTCACCTACGCTGATGACAACTGGCCGGTCATGGTCGACGCCGCCCTTGGAGCTCTCGATAATGACGGGAACGAGGTCCGCCGGGAAGCCTTGCTTGCCCTCTGGCATATCCCACACTGATGCACGCGCCCCTGGGTTTCCTTTTGACTGCGTCTTCAGGACGACGTCTTTGCTAGTCGCCCACTTGATGAATTCCCAGACGGCATCTTTATTAGCGGCTTTGGCGTTCATCGCCAGTCCCCAGGATGTAATATTGTATGGCTTGGAACCGGCCTTGCCGGCAGGGAATACGGCGAAGCCGACTTGATCGGCGATCTTCGACTTGGTTGGATCGGTGGCATTACCGTAGATGGAGTTCGCGTCTGTATAAAATGCAACCTTCCCTTGTGCGAATATACCGATCGCTTGCGGCCAGGACATGTTGAGCACCCCTGGAGGGCCATAGTCACGAAGCAACGTTCCGTACGTTGTGAATGCTTTGACGGCTTCAGGCGTATTGACTGTTGCTTTGTTACCTGAAGTGAAATCGCCGCCCTCCGAGAACAAGAAAGAAGATACTTGTGTGATAAGCGGAGAACGCTGCCCGCGTGCTACAAACCCGTACATTTCATTTTTAGGATCGTGCAGCTTCTTGACTGCAGCCACCAGTTCGTCAATCGTTTTCGGCACGGCGATTCCGGCTTTTTGCAGCAGGTCTTTGCGATAGTACAATATTTCCTGTTCCGTAATAATCGGAATGCCCGCCAGCTTGCCATCCACGGTCGTAGAACCGATTGAGGTTTTGGAGAAGTCGTTGAAATCGTAATTGGCGTCTTTATTCTTGTAGTCGTCGAGCGGTGCCACCCAGCCGTTCTTATAGTATAGCTTGCCCTCTTGCAGGGGGCGGTACATGAACACATCCGGCGTCGCAGACCCCGATGTGAACTGCACGGTTAGCTTCTGCGTCAATTGGTCTTCGAAGAAGCTCTCGATCTTAACCGTCATGCCTGTCGCCGCCTCGAATTCAGGCAGTAATGGCTTGATCGCTTCCCCCCAAGGATGGTTGGCAGTGACGAGTGAAATGCTTTTGCCTTGAAAAGGTTTCCCGCCTCCTGCTTGATTTGTATTGTCTGGCGTCGTTTTATTTTTGGTTGCACAACCTGCAACGGTTGTAGCTACCAGCACAACGGACATGCTGACACATAGCCATTTTTTCCATACCGAATTCATGATTGACCTCCTGTATTGTTGTGTTGGACTTATATTTCCCTGAAATCCCTAAAAATAATGATTCAAAGTAATTCAAGCAATCGTGGTTTCAATACCTGCGACATCTCGCTCTACTAGCGCAATGAAACAACCATACGTTATGATAGGGATTAGAATCTTTCCCTTGTTCAGGTCATAGTCGGATGGTGATAAATGATGGTCATGCTTCAAAGTCGGCGTTTCAGGTTCGGTGCGATGCTAGTCGTAATTGCCCTAATCGCATCACTGGCCATGTCGGTCATAGGACTGTCTACCAGCAAGGCCGTTCCCATGGTGAAAGACGGCGTTTTGGACTTGCGGGATTGGAACTTGGACAACGACGGAGCGGTTCGACTTAACGGGGCATGGTCTTTCCATTGGCAGAAGCTGCTAACGAATGAAGATCTACATAATGACAATGTCATGAAACCTGACCTATACGCGGAAGTACCTGACGTTTGGACGCGCTATGGGATGTCGGGACGCGGTTATGCGACCTACCAATTGAAAGTACTTACACGAGGGGATATCGGTCGGCTCGGTTTGCAAATTCCCGCGATTGTGCCAGCCTACAGGATTATCGTAGATGGCCGCATCATTGCTGAGGCGGGTTCAGTCGCACCGGAGCTGTCTGAGACGCACTCTGCCTATTCACCGCAAACCGTTAGTTTCGACCCTCAAGCCGATGAGTTCGACATCCTTGTCCAAGTCGCTAACAATCTTTACCCGAACGGCGGTATCTGGTATAGCATGACGTTGGGTGACGAGCTCCATATGCATCACAAGAAGCAACGTCAATTGATGGTCGACATGGCGGTGTTCGGCGGCAGTGCGCTTCTTGGCTTGTACCAAATAGCCGTTTATGTGCTGCGGCGAACGGTACGCTCGACATTGTATTTTGGCATTTGCTGTTTATTGGGCGCAGCCCGGCAATGGGTTGTGGGCGGGATTTATTTGGTCGAACTATTCCCTGATGTGGACATTCGACTCCTTATCATGTTGGAGTACTTAACCTATTACGGTGGTGTTACGGTTGCTGCCTTGTTCGTACGGGAGTTATATCCGAAGGAATTCAACGGTAAGATCATTAAGCTGCTCGTCTGGGTCGGATTCGGCTTCATAGGGACGGTCCTGTTGCTCCCTACGGAAATGTTCACCCGCTTGATCGACTATTATAAGCTCGTGTCACTCATTAGTCTCATTTACTTCATTTATGGGTTCATCCTGGCGTTATGGCGAGGTCGTAGCGGTGCGCTATTGCAACTGTTCGGTTGGCTTGTATTCGTTACGGCTGCTGTCCACGATATTATGTACAGCAATAATCAGATCATTTGGATTGACGTACAACTTGTCCCTTATGGCTTTATTCTGCTTGTATTCATTGAAGCTATGGATCTCGCCAGACGATTCACCGACGCTTACCGCACCATCGGAACGATGTCGAATCAACTGATCGCTATGAATCGCTTAAAGGATGATTTCCTGGCTAACACCTCACATGAGTTGAAGACACCACTGCACGGCATCTTGAATTTGTCCCAGGCATTGTCCGAAGGGAAGGCAGGTCCTCTGAATGAAGTTCAGCGGGAGCAGGTGGAAGTTGTCGTCGCAGTGGCTAGAAGAATGTCCAACTTGATCAACGATATTCTGGACTTGTCTCGACTGAAGCACAGCGGGATTCAACTGCAGTTGCATGCCGTCGATATCCGCGCGGTCGTGTCAGCCCAGCAGGAAGTATTCCGCCATTATATCGGGGCGAAGCCGGTGGCGCTACAGCTCAACTGGCCGTCGGAGCTTCCGATGGGCATAGCCGATGAGAGTCGACTGCTTCAGATTATGTACAACCTCATCGGCAATGCCATTAAATACACACCGGCAGGCGAGGTCACCGTATCAGCCTGGGCGGCAGGAAGTATGCTGCACATAGCCGTCTCTGATACCGGTATTGGCATTCCGGCCAATAAACTGGACACGATCTTTCAATCGTTCGAACAAGCGAGTACGGTTATTGCCAACGAATATGGAGGGACAGGCCTCGGGCTTGGCATCGCCAGACGGTTGGTCGAACTGCATGGGGGACGGCTCACGGTGGCCTCAGAGGTTGGCAAGGGGTCCGTCTTTACGTTCTCCATTCCGATCTTCGAAGGAAGCGGCACCCAAGCGTTAGAAACCCGGTCGGTCGGCAGCGGTTATGCAACTGTGCACCCGCCGGCAGGCTGGTCGGAAGTCGGTGCGACGACAACGGCAACGCTCGCTCCTGCAGATGCAAGCAACGACAAGCAGGGGCTACTGATTCTTGCCGTCGATGATGACCCAGTGAATCTAAGGGTACTAAAGACCGTATTGGCATACGAACCTTATACAGTGCTGACCGCGGCAAGTGGCCAGGAAGCGCTGGACTTGCTAGATGCTGACAGCTCTCGGATCGGACTGGTTATACTGGATGTGATGATGCCTGGATTATCGGGTTACGAGACTTGCCGGATTATACGTAACCAATACGCACTCTCCGAACTGCCCATTCTGCTGACGACGGTGAGGAGCGAACCGGAAGATCTGATCTACGGTTTCGAGGCAGGGGCGAACGATTTCCTAACCAAGCCGTTCCAGCCTCATGAATTGCGGGCGAGAGCACGTACCTTGCTGGAGATGAAACGCTCCGCGGAGGATGCCATCCGCTCGGAGATGGCATTCCTTCAGGCCCAGATCAAGCCGCATTTTCTATATAATGCGCTCAATACGATCATCACCCTGTCGCTGGAGGAACCGCAAGCCGCACACGATTTGCTGCTGAATCTGAGTCGATATTTGCGCGGCAGCTTCGATTTCAGGAACAAAGTCAAGCTCGTTCCTCTTCGCAAGGAGTTGGAACTAACGGAGGCTTATCTGCAGATCGAACGAGCTCGATTCGGAACCCGATTATGTACCCGTTATGAGGTGGATGAAGGTGCGGCTTGTCTGCTACCACCGTTAACGTTACAGCCATTGGTAGAAAATGCCGTAAGACATGGTGTGACGAAGAAAGAAGCAGGCGGCACGGTAACGGTATCGGTTCACGTCGATGCCTCGATTGCTRTGATTTCCGTTGAAGATGACGGAGTGGGAGAACCTGCGAGTGTCCAGGCGAACCTCCTGAATGAGGTCGATGGAGAGGTGGGTGTTGGTCTGAGGAATATTCATCAGCGCTTGCTCCGGCAGTATGGGAAGGGAATTGAGATCGAGGGTGGAGCAGGGGGCGGTATCAAGGTTACGCTGCGTGTTCCGCTAGCCATTAGGACAGAAGGGGAGGAACGATATGATCCGAGTGATCGCCGTTGACGATGAACAGCCCGCTCTTAGAAGAGTGGGCAAGTTGCTAGAGTCGTTCGATGAGGTGCATGTTAGTGGATTGTTCGATAGTGCTCTGAGTTTCCTGGAGCATGCACTGACCTCGCCGGAGACAATCGATCTCGTGCTGCTCGATATGGAGATGCCGGGCCTTCACGGACTGGAGCTAGCACGTCGACTGCATACGTTCCGGCCAGAAATCCGTATCGCCTTCTTAACGGCTTATGAGGAATTTGCCCTGGAAGCATTCGAAGTGGAAGCCATTGATTATTTACTCAAACCGGTCACGAATGAAGATTTGTCCAGGGCGATCAGCCGTTTTAGAAAGCGGAGCAGACTTCCTGCCGTAGCAGACGGAACCCTCGATCGAGGAGTGGCCATTCGAAGCTTCGGCCCGTTCTCTGTCACGCCCAATAAGGGGGAGCCGGTTCGATTCCGCAATTCGAAGGGATTGGAACTGCTGGCCTACATGCATTATCATGGGGGAAAGCCTGTTAGCAAATCCCAAATACTCGATGAAATCTGGCATGGGCAGGATGTGGAACGGACGCAGGTCAATCTGCATTCCACTGTGTATCAGCTGAGGAAGGATCTGGAGGCTTACGGGCTGAATGAGAGCATCGAACAATCGAAGACAGCAGGAGGCAGCTATTGTGTGCGTTGGCCTGTTGGCTTCGATGATGTCGCCGAATACGAGAAGCAGTATCGGCAATATAAACAGACTACATCCCTGACGCATGTTCTGCGAGCAGTTCAATTATACGGAGACGGCTTTCTGGCTGGCAGCGGCTACGGATGGGCGGCACCACGTCAGGCTGAGATTGAGCTGAGTTATACGGAGCTGCTGGAGGCGATGGCGAACACCTATGTGAGGCAGCATCGCTACGAGATAGCCCTGAATCCGCTGAAGAAATGGGTTCAACTGCTGCCACTCGATACTCGGCTTCATGCCAAAATGATCGCTCTGCTGCTGCTAATGAACCGAGAAACGGACGCGTTGGCGTACCATGAGCTGGCGCTCGAGCTGCTCGAGCAGACCGATGAATCGTCTGAGTTGGACTTTTCACGTCTCTCCGCGAATCCAACTTCCTTGTTCTGCGATTAGGAAATCGGCATGTTCCATGGAAAAAGCCTCAGTACCGAGAATCAGAAGCGGGATCAGGATAAGGCGTTCCAAGTTGTTCCAGACCCATGGAGTCAATCGTTTGCTTGGCTTCGCCGTTCCCCAGCTTATGAATATAACCGTAAATACTTCTCAAGGAATTGTCATACCCCACATTCTCATCGTCCTGATGATAAGGGATACCGGGTAAATAGGCGCTAACTACTGTTGCGTGTTCAAACTCCCACTTTTCCGACAGAAGCTGTTGCAGATATTCGACTTCTTCAGCGGTGGCCTGAATTTCAAATTCATACGCCGTGTCACCCTGATTTTCGAGCACGGTCCCGGCTTGGACCGAGACATAGTAGTTTTTTTTCTCCAAAAGTGAAGCTCCTTTACTATTCATATTAAAAATACCTGAAAATAATCAAAGCGGCTACAATGACCAATATCGGAAACACCACGTAGCTGATAAGGATTGGATTCGCCAACATCGGATGCCGCCTAGCTGCACCCTCAACATCACTGTCGAATTCTTTCCGTTGTACTCGCTTGTTCGCGTAAAGGCTGTAGATAAGCCCAGCAGCCAATATCAAGATAATTAAACTTATGCCGATCCAGAACATCATGTCGGGCCCCCTTTAAGTAATCTATTTTAGGGTTTTCACAAGCGGAACTTTTTATTCCACAAAAACGGCACCCATATAAAGGAGTAATTATGAAATTTCTTATCGTTTATTTGATCGTCATGAACTTTGCAGCATTCTCGGTTATGGGCGTCGACAAACAGTATGCCAAACGAAAGGACCGCCGAATTCCGGAGAAGCGGATGTTTCTACTAGCCTTAATCGGAGGCGCAGCAGGCGTATGGCTGGGGATGCGCTATTGGCGTCATAAAACGTTGCACGGTACGTTTACGATTGGAATTCCACTGCTATTCGTACTTAATGTGCTGTGCGTCTATTTGCTTGTTACCGGCGCAGTTATGCCGGGTTAACTTGCGGGAAAGAGGAACGATTACATATAAGGAACAAGAAGAACCGTTCGACATCCCGAACGGTTCTTCTTGTAGGCTTGACAGATCAGAAAGTTGAGTGACCGTACTAAAACATTTAGGGGGAGGGCGAAAATCCTGCCAAACTCTTTCAATTTTGCGGTACCGAGAACACAACAACCAACAGCACGGTAAAGAGGATCGGCAACCAGAACACTACAAACTCCCCGGCAGTTGTTGATATCCATACAATAGTAACCCGAGTTCTAATTAAAAATGAAAGGAAAAGTAAATGTAACGAAAGCTGCCCAAAGTCCGTAGACCGGCAAATACTTAGTAACGGCATCTTGGATCGTTGAAGGTCCGGTTTTGTTTTGTAGAAAACGCATATAGGAGAGCATAATCCAAATTAGATTGACCCAGATCAGTATGTTTGCGCCTAAAACGGCCAGTCTGTTGGGCGTAATCCCATAAGAAGAAAGCCTGAACACTATGGCGGATAAAGCCACACTGTCAATAATAAGCGCAAGAACGATTAGGGCAAAATTTATATAATCAGAAATGTTCTTTTTCTCGTCTGTGCCGCTTTCGGTAATGGAGAATATGGTGACGGCCAATACACTAAGGAGTATTCCGTTGAAGGATAAGAGGAAATCGCGGTCCAAGAATGGATTTTTTCCGACCCAAATAACCGTTATTAGATAGACCAACAATGTTGCCAGTACAAGAGGACTAAAAATTTTGGCTATATAGGGTGCTATATTTTTAGCAAGTTTAAGGTTCCTTGATACCAGGTAAGTAGCCACAATAGCGAAAGCGGCAGCACCAAATACTACGACATTTTCAAAATAGAATTCAGATATATCCATGCCGACAAACTTAAATAACTGCATCGTTAAGGCGGTTAGCAGCATTCCGCTAATGGCCATACTGGCGTAGAGGATGCAGAATTCACCATTAAATTTAAGATAGGCTAATCTTGTGCTGCCGGTGCCATATTCATTTCCTGTAAATGCAAGCCCTAATAATACCCATAAGAAAATGGGGAGATGTAAATAAACAAGGATAATACTGTCTTTAAACTCTAGCGGCAGCATATTAAGATAAAATCCGGAGATTAGGAATAACGATCCAAGGGTGTAAAGAACATTTTTTTTGGGGGTATTGTTGTATAGAAAGTAGATCGCGATAAAGGGAAGTATCCCAAAAGCAAGGTTAATTGGGGCTATGGCTTCCTGTCCGGTAAAATGCAAAATGATCCTAGTGCTAATCCCGGCCAGAATTGCTAAAATGCCCATGAATAAGAAATCTTTCTGAAGCAAGGGAGCTTTTTCTGTATTTGTTGTCTGCTTGAAATGCAATCTTTCATACCAAACGGCAAGAACCTGCGAATCAGGGTTTTGTTCCCAGGCGTAGGAGAATGACTTTTTAAAAGCTTCGGGGTCTCTTCTAAACATTCTCTCCAGCTCATGGGGGTTAGCAATATGTTCAATAATCAGTTTGTTAATGTCCATGGTTGTACCTCCCCTAGTCTTCATCACTTCTGTATTCTAAAATATCACCAGGCTGACATGCTAAAGCCTTACAAATCGCCTCTAAAGTTGATAATCGAATCGCTTTTGCCTTTCCATTTTTCAATATGGAAAGGTTAGCCATTGTTATGCCAACCCTCTCCGAAAGTTCTGTTACGCTCATTTTCCTCTTAGCCAACATCACATCAATATTGATTATGATCGCCATGTTTTTCACCTCAGACCGTTAGATCATTTTCTGATTTTATATCTATGGCATTTTTTAGCAGCTTTTGAAGAACAGCAGCAAAAACTGCAATCACACTGGAAGCAAAAATAATGACCAATCCGATTACGATGATCCCTGGGGCGTCGTCTTCCTCCGCCAAGAGGTATAAGAATGGCATGACGGCCACATACAAGATACTGATTGTGCATGCGCAGTATTTTATATTCTTTAAGGCACTTACAGATAATTCTGAAAACGCATTGTTCTTGTCGATATAACTTAAGAGTCTTAAAGCCTGATACAAGGCAACGAAAAACGGGATCGCCGCTACATACATAGCTGTTAAAACTGGATATAGCCAATGAGCCGGATAATAGTCAGCTGCTTCTTTCGCGATCCTAGGCAACCCAAATATACACAAAGCAAGAATCGAAATTCCAATAAGAAAAACAGCTGCCTTTAAAAAGAGTGTTGTCCCTCGTTCCATAAAATGCACCTCACTTAGTGATTGTCAATTTGAATTTAACACAAAATTTATCGTTTTACAATATATTATGATCGTTTTATGATGTATCATGATTGTTTTGAACTTATGATTTTATTTTCAACGAACAATTGAATCCATTATACAATCAAGGTACACACAAGATGTTTGAGCACCCGGGGTCCCCGCAAAGTACTCGGCGTTATCTCCAGAGCTAGTCTTCACTTTGTGGGGTAAAGCGTAGGGGTCCTTTTTCACTTGGAACGGCCTTTTTGCTTCTATCTACAGTTAATCGACAGCCTCTTAGGTGTGTTGTGGGAGAGGGAGTTTGGAAAAAAACAAATACCCCATCAACCTGACCGCAGAACAAACGTTACGGTCAGGTTTTTTGTGTCCGCAAGGGCTGATGAACGCTGTCGAACAAACGGGCAAATAAGTGACATTTCTAAGAGAATGATACGGTCCTGACACAATGTCTACTAGTAACTATCTTATACCTAAGCAATTGAAAATGCTTACATATATTTTCCTATTTCATCAGGCTGTACGCAAAAAAGTGAAAATATTATCATAAATCCGTGTATGTTATTTCAACTATAACGGTTGTATGATGAAGGCGAGATCTCAATCTAATCCTCGAAGGGTGATGCCGGGCGATACTTCGGGTTAGGCTGAAGCACGATGCTGGCAGCCATAATCCCTATAGACGGTATATTCAGAGAATGATAACGGATGGGAGAATGAGCGAACTATGAGCGATAGCGAAACTGCAAGATTAACGCCGAAGCAGCGAGGAACACGTTCCATCATCGATACCGATATTCATGCCAGCGCACCAAGAGAAGAGATGCTGCCGTACATGCCGCGCATCTACCGTGAACAAGTGGCGACGTTCGGCTGGCGTTTGCCGGCACAGGGCGGGATGTTTCTGAACGGCGGCATTAACGGCAGTATGCAGGACATCACGCTGCCCCGCAACGACACACATGAAGACAATTACTTGAATTACTTGCGGGAGCATCATCTGGACAAGTACAACATCGAGTACGGCATCTTGACTGGAGGCGGTTACGAGGTTCATGCCGCGACCGATACGGATTTCGCGGCAGCCGTATGCTCCGCGCACAATGACTATTATATCGACCGGTATTTGAATCGAGACAGCCGGTTGAAAGGCTCGATTCTTATCCCGAAGCAGGACCCGCTCTTGTCCGCCAAGGAGATTGACCGAGTCGGTGAGCATCCCGGCATGGTGCAGGTCGTTGTATCCAACGGTGCGCAAAAGCCGTACGGCCATCGGTCTTATCACCCGATCTACGAGGCATGCGTCAAGCATAATCTGCCATTCACGATTCACGTCAGCATGGAAGGGATCGGCATTAACAACCCGCCGACAGGAGCAGGACATGTCACGAGCTATATCGAATACCGGGCCGCTCGATCACAGATCATGATGGCGCATCTCGCCAGCTTAATATTCGAAGGCGTCTTCGACAAGTATCCGACGCTCAAGGTAGTCATGATGGAGGCTGGCATGCTGTGGATTGCACCGCTCATCTGGCGTCTCGACGACGACTGGAAAGCATTGCGTCATCAGACGCCATGGGTGAAGGAGTAGCATATAATCCTTATACGTGTCTTCGGGTTGAATAAACCCCGGTTGTGGCCCGGCATATACATAATTTTTCACTTCAAGTTGATGGGTCGACATGCCTATTCCTCCCGACAAGCGAAATCTATGAACAGAATAGCACATTTCGTTCATTTGTGAACGAGCATGTTTTCTGGTACCCAGAATTCTTAATCTACATTTAAATTGGGTTAGATAAAGTATTAATATCCATCTATGCTAATGAAACGGGACAGGGTAAACTGAAGAGAATAAGCAGGGGTAATGCCAAAGGAGAGTAGATCGGACGTGAAACAAGCGAAGAAATTGCAGATCATGTGGTTGATCCTTGTGCTGCTTGTCGTAGGTTTCATTCTTCAGGTTAACCCGGTGCAGGCGAGTTCGTCCGAAACCAAAGCTCAGGCATCGAAGATTACATGGGACTCCTATTACTTCGGAGACGTCCCGGAGGGACAACAGCCTACACAATGGGATCCTTTCTCCACGATGGATTCAGTTCCTAAAGGCGCTCACTCAGGTCGCGAACTGTGGTTAAGGGCAACCATGGCGAGAATAGATCATCCATCAGGCCAGCTACTGGTCTATTCTTATATGGTCAAAAATTTTGAGATTTCCTTGTTTCTGAACGGCAAGCCTATCTTCCAATCAGAAAAGCTCCTGCCTTCGGGATTTATTTCTTGGAGAATGATTCCTTATGAGAGCGAGACCGACGATAGCAGACAGACTCTAGTTGCTCTTATTTCGCCTCATCTTAATCTGGAAGGCTTCGAAGTATGGTCGGGAGATTCATCAGCCTTGGCGCTGAAGCTGCTGCGAACGGAAGCGCCGATGTGGGCCGGAGCGATTGTGTTGACGTTTCTATGCGTGGTTTCTTTGATATTGTATTTTTTCAGCCACAGCCAAACGCTCTTTATTTATTTTGCCGTATTTTTTGCGAGTCTAGCTATAGATTTAACCGTATTATGGGGAGGATGGCAGTTTGCCTTCCGTCCGGAATCCCTGATGCTCTGGGGATCGCTCATCCATTTCAATTGGTATATCGGATATGCGAGTGGGATTCTGATCACACATGCGATTGTCGGCAGGAAAGGCAGCACATGGATTCGCAATCTCGGTTTTGCGGTCGTGGTCTATGCCCTTGCGGCGATCGCGGGGTGGCTGTTGTTCGGCGAACAAGTGCAGTTGCTGTTCTATCAGCTCTTCTATGACTATTTATCGACGTGCCTTTTACTAGTTTTGACGGTCGTTCTCTTTCGCGCGCTTAAGCGGAGAAGGAATGCGGAAATCACGGTGTTCGCGATCGGCAATGCCTTGTTTGTTGTAGGGTTGGTGCTCGGTCGGGCGGTAAGCGGGCAATTCGGATTGTTTCCTACGGCGCGAACTTTGTTGACATCGCATCACGCGCTTGCCCAGATCGGCTGGACGTTCATTGGCTTCGGCGGGGCTGTGATCTGTCTCGGGATTATTATGGGAATGCGCCTCACACGCATGACGCAGCTTCGTTCGACGAATAAGGAACTGGGGAAGTTGAATGGCGAGCTGCGGATTGCCAACGAAAAGCTGTCACGCATTGACGATATCCGCAGCAATATGTATTCCGAAGTGAGCCATGAGCTCAATACGCCGATTACAGCGATTAAAGGCTATGTTCAGTTAATGCTGAAAGGCACGATACCGGCGGGCGAACCACGCTACTTGCAAGTCATCCATGATAAATCGCTGATGATGGAGCGGATGATTGATGATATGCTGGAAATTGCCAGGCTTGAAAATAAAAATATCCAATTCGATTACGAACTTGTACCGTTTGCTGCTCTATATGCAAGATTGTGCGCGAAGGTGCAGGTAGACATTTTGGAACAGGGCATTGCTTTCACGTGGTCACCGATGCCGGAGCCCTATTGGTCTGATCGATTCACGGCTATTTATGCCGATCCGATGCGCGTGGAGCAAGTTTTTAATAATTTGCTGTCGAATGCGCGGAAGTTCACGTCCGTGGGAGGATCGATTCGAGTAGAAGCGGCAATGGATGGGTTGGGAGCTAAGTCGCAGTCGATTACGATCCGGATTATCGACAGCGGCTGCGGTATCGAAGAGGCGGAACGGGAGCATATATTCGAGCGCTACTATCGGGGGCAAGCCGCCAAGACGGGAGCGGTTACGGGAACAGGGTTGGGACTGCCGATTTGCCGCGAGATCATGAACGCTCATCGCGGAGAGATTGGGCTTGAACGTTCGTCGGCTCTAGGAAGCACGTTTTATATCCGCTTTCCGCTGCGTTACGTGAGCATGCTGGAGATGGAGCCGGAGGAGACCGCATAATCGTGGCATCCTCTTTTTTTTTCATTCTCTTAATCGACTCTTAAAGTGTCGTTGCTACGATGTACAACGTGCCGCGTCAATTTTATAGGGAATGCAACAATAATAAGCCGGATGCAATCAGAATCGAAGTGAACGGAAGGGAAGGTGATTCAGATGTTAGACGGGCACATCATGATCGTTGAAGATGAAAGGGATATTCGTGAATTACTTCGGTTGTGCGTGGAGAGTAGTGGATACCGTGTGACGACAGCTGGGAGCGTAAGAGAAGCACGCGCTTTGCTTGGAAGTGAACTGCCTAATCTAGCGTTGCTGGATATTAACCTTCCTGACGGAGACGGGATGAGCCTGTGCTCCGAAATCCGCAGCCGCTCGGATATTCCTGTCATTCTAATAACTTGCCGTAAGGAAGGCGGTGATATCGTAGCCGGATTGGATGGAGGGGCGAACGATTATATCGTGAAGCCTTTCGATGTCGATGTTGTGATCGCACGTATTCGGACACAACTGCGCAGCTATGCTTATTGGAAGCAGTCGAATCAGAAGAATAGATTGCGCAACCAGGACATGGACATCGATCTGGATGGTTGCGAAGTTACGGTCGGTGGGAAGACGGTTGGATTATCGACTAAGGAACGCCAGCTTCTTTTGTTCTTGGCTGGCCACCCGAATCAAGTATTCAGCGCGAGCCAGCTGTACGACAGGATCTGGGGGCTGGAAGGGACGAGCGAGGAGAATACCGTAAACGTTCATATTCGTTATATACGCAAAAAAATCGAAGTAAATCCTTCGGAACCTAAGTATATTCAAACGGTTCGCGGCTTCGGTTACAAGTTTTGTTGGGTGGAAGATTAACTAACGCTGGAGGCAAAGTAGTGAAAAAGTTTATCTATTGTCTATTATTTGTATTCATCGTGAATACGTTGACGAACGTACATCAGACTGCTAAGGCGGATGGTGCGCCGCAGACTTCGCTTACCGTACAGTCGATTGCTGCAGGAACTTATCATATGTTGGCTTTGATGAGCGATGGGACGGTCATGTCCTGGGGGCGGAATACCGCTGGGCAACTGGGAGTTGGCGCTACGGGCAACCGGGATTACGCTTCGGCGGTAAAGGACGGGAACGGCCAGCTATTATCCGATGTTACGGCGGTTTCCGCGGGATCGCAGCATTCACTTGCGCTTAAACGCGATGGCACGGTGTACTCCTGGGGCAATAACAGCTCGGGTCAGCTTGGCCGCAGCGGTACCACAAACGTGGCAGTCAAGCTAGATGGGTTTAATAACAAAAAAATCATTCAAATATCTACGAGCGACTCTCATTCACTCGTGCTCGACGAGGATGGTGGTGCCTGGGCCTGGGGTAGCAATATCTATGGACAGATCGGCATAGGAACGCAAACTTCGAAGGTTACGATACCCACGCAAACGTTAGCGTCTGCTTCTATCCAGCTGTACGGGATCAAGGCGGTCGCGTCCGGACAATTTCATTCGCTTGCACTGACTGAGAACGGTGAGGTGCTGGCTTGGGGAATGAATACCAACGGTCAACTGGGGAACGGAACGCAAGCTGACAAATCGTATCCTGTTTCCGTAATCGACGGCGACGGCTCCGGCAACTTGACCGGGGTGAAGATGATATCGGCTAAAGGTTATAACTCGCTTGCCCTCAAGACGAATGGCACGTTATGGGCTTGGGGCGATAATTACAGTGGGCAGTTGGGTAGGGGCGATTTCCAGATGGCGACCAGTGCCCGACCGGTCATCGCGGAGGACGGCAACTCTTTTGGCAATGTCAAGCAGATGGCGGCTGGCTTCCTGCACAACGTTGCGGTAAGAAACGACGGAACGTTATGGACGTGGGGCTCCAATCGGAATGATTCAAGCGCACCGTTCCAGTATCAATTAGGAAGAAAATGGGACGATGGTGCTGTGCCGGTACCTGGTCAAGTTACCGCGAGCGAGGACGGAACGCCAGTTACTGACATCGTGTCGGCAGTCGCTGGCAATGCCCACACGAGTATTGTTCGAGCCGACGGCTCCGTCTGGAGTGTAGGCAGTAACGCCTCCAAAGCATTAGGAGGCAATCGTACCGAGACGGCGATCCAGAAGCTGGCACAATTGACCTTCAGCACTCGCTCGAAAACGATATGGGCAGCGGATGCAGCCCGGTCCGTAACGGCTGGCGATACGGTGCTGGTGTTGCTTCAGCTTGCGGATAGCGCTGGCAATGCTCTGATTATCGGCACCGATAGGGTACAGATGACAACAGACCATGGCGTCGTCGGACCCGTAACTTATGCAGGTATGGGGAAATTCGCGGCTACATTCAAGTCGGTGCGGACAGGCATAAGCGAAATAACCGCTACGATCAACGGATTAGAGGTATTGTCCAAACTAACCGTTCAGGTTGCTCCCGGAGCTCCGAGCGCCATCGCCTCCACCCTTCAAGCCGTTCCAACCCATGTAGTAGCAGATGGGACAAGCGCATCTACCTTGACATTGGAGTTTAAAGACGAGTGGGGCAACGCTATGACGTCAAGCGTACCTAAAGTAACGCTAACCGCCACGCGGGGGACTCTGGGGCCGATAACCGAGCTTTCGTTAGGCAAATATGCTGCACGGTTAACCTCCACGGAAGCGGGCGTATCTACCGTGAGCGTAGCTGTATACGATGTTCCACTTGGCCTTGCGACTGGGGTGACCTTCCTATCGAGCGATCCTGACGCGACCAATTCCGTGCTGAAGATCGAACCTGACCGCCTACCGGCCAACGGGGAGAATCAAGCGACAATCGTTCTGCGGCTCTATGATAAATTCGGCAATGCGTTGACGCAAAGCGGTGGAGATGTGGAATTCGTAACGGACTTAGGAGTAATCGGTTCGGTCACGGAAGCGGTGTATGGGGTTTACTCGGCGCAAATGACGTCGCTAACCTCCGGCAAGGCGACCGTTAGGGCAATGCGACAAGGCTTGCTGCTAGGGCAACCGGTTGTAGTGAATCTCGTTCCGGTCGTTTCCCAAATTGGATTCGGCAAAAACAAGTATGAAGCTTTGGCCGGGACGAGTGTTGCGACGGTAGTAACCGCGGTTTATTGGAACGGGGTGACGAAAGACGTAACAACAGAGAGCGCGTATTTCGTGTCGAATACATCAATTGCCACCGTAAGCACCAACGGTGTTGTGACCGGACATACACCGGGCCAGGTTACGCTGACTGCACGATTCGGCGGCAGTGAAACGACCGTTCCCGTAGTTATTACGAGAAGAACAAGTGGAGGAGACGACGGTCCGGGGACTAATGAACCGGAAACTGATTCTGGCACTCATCCGGGGACGACTCCGGGTACTAATCCGAATCCGGGCACTATCGTGAAGCCCGACCCACCAGTAACGGATCCCAAAATAAACAAGCCCGATACAAAGCCGGATCCGGAACAACCGGGAACGGGGACTAAGCAGCCTGTAGCCTTTACAGATGTAGCCAAGCACTGGGCGGAAGCATCCATTAATCGGGCGTCAGTCGATGGCTGGGTGAACGGCTATGCCAACAATAGTTTCCGTCCTGACCAAGAAATAACTCGTGCGGAGTTCGTTACTATGCTCGTAAAAGCACTGGGATATAAGGAAATGGAAGATGATACAGCGATCTCTTTCAGCGATAATAAAGACATCGAGGATTGGATGCGTC
Source organism: Paenibacillus sp. P4_E11 (assembly GCF_056401635.1). NCBI lineage: Bacteria > Bacillati > Bacillota > Bacilli > Caryophanales > Paenibacillaceae > Paenibacillus > Paenibacillus sp. P4_E11. The sequence goes on from NZ_JBFUIX010000059.1 coordinate 36,439, forward strand.
AATCCGTAGTATTGGCGGTTAAGCATAAGCTGGTTTTCGGATACGAGGATGGAAGCTTCCAGCCGAATGCTCTTATGACTCGTACGGAGATGACGGCGATTATTGTTAGAGCGTTAAATTTATCGCTAGCTGCCGATTCATCGACGAAGTTCTCAGACGATAAGGAGATTCCGGATTGGGCCAAGCCGTTCGTTGCTTTGGCTGCCGAGCTCGGTATCGTGCAAGGTCGTGAAGCTAATCTATTCGTACCAAACGGTACGGCAACGCGTGTGGAAGCGGTTGTTCTCATTCAACGCATGTTGGAACGGAAATAAACGGACTTTCGGCGTAAAAACACAAAAACAGCCATCCAATTACCAATTACGGGTGGCTGTTTTTTGTTGAATAATAGTTCATCAACGATCCCGGGTTGTAATTCTATCCGATTCATGAGATAATGATTAGTTCATGAAACTAACGGTCGGAGGCTATCAACATTGGAGCGTTATCCTTTTTCCTATGATCATTCCCAACCTTTCACCCAGCAGCTTGGCGAATGGATTGCAGATGTATTTTATGACCTATTGCCGGAAGCTGGATTTGAAGTTCGGGATGAGCAGATCTACATGGCGTTTCAGTTGGAACGGGCATTTGCCGAGAAACAGACGATATTCGCGGAAGCGGGGGTAGGGACGGGGAAGACGCTCGTCTATTTGTTGTACGCGATCTGTTATGCCCGCTATACACGGAAGCCGGCGATTATCGCTTGTGCGGACGAATCGTTAATCGAGCAGCTAGTGAAGCCGGAAGGTGACATCGCCAAGCTGGCCCGTCACTTGAGTCTGGCCATTGACGCTCGACTTGGAAAGTCACCGGATCAGTATACATGCCTCGTCAAGTTGGATGATGCGAGATTCCGTGATGAGGATGGAGAGATGTATGAGGAGATTCATGACAGCTTGCCTGAGTTTGTTCGCGTGCCTGCAGCTATGCAAGCATTCCACGCCTACGGTGACCGGAAGAACTACCCGCATCTGAATGATGAGCAATGGAGCCGGATTGGCTGGGACAGCTTCCAGGACTGCTTCGTATGCGAGCGCAGACACCGGTGCGGCCAGACCTTATCACGAGACCATTATCGCAAATCCGCTGATCTGATCGTCTGTTCGCACGATTTCTATATGGAGCATGTGTGGACATACGAAGGGAGGAAGCGGGAGGGACAGCTGCCGTTGCTGCCGGATCATTGTGCTGTCGTATTCGACGAGGGTCATCTACTGGAGCCTGCCGCACAGAAGGCGTTGACGTACAAACTGAAGCACGACGTCTTCGAATCGATCATCACCCGCTTGCTACAGGGTGAGATCCGCGAATCACTGGCTGTTCTTATAGATGAAGCGATTGCGCAGAGTGAATTCATGTTCGACTTGCTGGCTAAGCGAAGTGTCGACATCGTCGGTTCCGACCGCAAGCAGATCGAGTGGGATGATCAGTTGCTGCGGGAAGTGCTTCGGTTCCAGTCGGTACTTACTGCGATCGAAGAAGAGCTCGTGTTCGAGAGTGAGCTCTATACGCTGAACGACTATCAGCTGCGTATCGTGGAAGAGCACATTGAGATGCTGCAAAAAGCTTTGAGCTTGTTCAAGCATAAGGAGTCACTGATCAGCTGGACGCTTGATACGGGGAATGGCCTCAGCTTGGTCATCATGCCGAGAACGGTGAAGGAAGTGCTGCGGGAGCGGGTATTTGCCCTGAATATCCCGATCGTGTTCTCCTCTGCGACTTTATCCGTGGACGGGTCGTTTCAATATATAGCGGATAGTCTTGGGATCGAGTCGTATTTGTCCTTCTCCGTCGACTCCCCTTATGATTACGAGCAGCAAATGAAGGCGTACGCGCCAGAGCTGTCGGCCGAAGCAACGTTCTCGGACAAGCTGCACACGGCGGTCCGACTGCTCAAGCAGTCGGATGGTCGAGCGCTGTTGCTGTTCCCTGATCGGGGCATGCTGCAGCAATTCAAGCGTGAAATCGCAAACGAGCCGGACTGCGCAGGCATGCGCTTCCTATTCGAGGGAGACCGGGAGATTAGCGATCTGATCGCTGCGTTCCAACAGGACGAGCCGAGCATATTAGGTGCAGTCAGCTTGTGGGAGGGGCTTGATGTGCCGGGGCCGTCGCTCTCGAACGTGATCATTTGGTCGCTGCCCTATCCGCCGCAAGATCCTGTCTTCATGGCCAAGCGCAAATCGTCGAGTTCCCCCTTCGAGGAGGTCGATCTGCCCTATATGCTGCTGCGACTGCGGCAAGGAATGGGCCGACTGATTCGATCGCGCGAAGACAGCGGCATCGTCGCCATCTTGAGCGAGGAGCTTCATGAGGCGCATCCGGTGCGTAAGCGTATCGAGGCTGTCATGCCGCGAGGCGTTCGGTTGGAAGGGTTTTGATTAAGGGCTCCACATCTTGACCACACTGATACGTATCGAATCGTGTGACAGGATGGTGGAGCTCTGGTGTTTTTCCGAAAGAAACCAGTAAACAAGAAACCTATAGTAACCAAGCATGAGCTTATTCAATTGCCGAACGGGGCCTCGGTGGAACTGATGAGATTCAAACCTAGTAAGCCGATCCCTCCCGTTCGTGGAAAGAAATAACACCTTTCTGACCAGATTCTATTTGCTGTTTTTACCAAATGATATACAATTAGGTAGAGTGAATAGGTTGGAGGGTCATATGAAGAAGATGCATTTGCTTATTACAGGCGGCATTGTTTTTGTTTCCGCTTCCGCCATTTCGGCTATGATTGGTGAACTGAAAACCGTGGTGTCTTTTGTTAGCTGGCCTTTGAATTATTTTGCCGATACAATGACGCCCACTGCGAATACGCCGGACTTCTTAAAAGTTTTCTATGCCGCAGCTTGCGTGATCTTGTATTTGCATATTGTTGGCGGAGTCATGCAGTTCATGAATTGGGTTTACATAGCGTATAAGGGTAACGAAGGGGCATCTCAACCAAAGGGTGGGGAGGATTTTATAGCGACTTCTTATTCCGAAGAAATAGCGGCAGCCATTGAGGTTATTGAGAGACCGGACGTGTTGGATGATCACATTCAGATCGAATTGGACGACTTGATGAAAGAGATCGGGCGAAGCATCTCAAAGAGCTTCCCGGAAGTTGATTATCGAAATATTCGACATTGCTTCATCACCCAGGATCTTAACGGGGAAATCGTCATTATCCGCTTGGGCCGACAATTGATTCTGAAACCAGAAGACGCGGAAATAGTAGATTGGGTACTTACCAGTTTCTACGAAACCCATGTATTGGTTCCCATTCCTGCAGACAAAGCTCGGGATTCAGAAATGAAAGCGGTCGGACTAGTGCGGAACTCCGGTTCCTTATTCAAGCTTGGGTTCGTCATACTTCTACCTACATTAGACATTCTAACCGAGGATTCTCGCGGACGCTTTTACAATAGTTCACTGAGTATCCCTCTTATCGCTCACATAGACAAGCTTATGACCCATATGGTAAAATATACTATGAAAATGAGAGGAGGGTCTGCACAATGATAGGGTTGAGACAGTATAACGGAACAACGTCGAGTGGTGAGGAATTCTCGGTTATTGTATTCAAGCCTTCATCCGCGATCCGACCCGCCACTCGAACGACTAGAGAGAGCTTTATTTCGAAGAAAACTACGAGCCAAGCATCTAACGGTACACGTGAGAATAGAAGAAAAACCCGCTAAGTTCCTAGAACTTAGCGGGTTTTTTGGCTAAAGACCAAATCCGCGACAATCGGCCTGTGGTCGGATGCGTGGGAGTGGATGATTTCTGTCCGGAGTGTTCGCACACCTGGGCTCGTTACAATGTAATCGATCTTTTGCTTGGGCATATGTGCCGGGAACGTAAAGCCTGGATCACCGGGGTGCGAGCTTGACCAAGTATCTGGCAACACGGATAAGAGGGGGATCAACTCTTCCGCATCCGGGCGAGCGTTGAAATCACCGAGCACCAGTACCGTCTCCGAAGCATGATTTGCGAAGGTGTCGAGCATTTCTTCCACTTGTCGCCTACGTACAACTGGATTCGTCTGGTAGTCGAGGTGGACTACATAGACAGTCAAGGGGTTCCCGTCCACATTCAACACGACGCTGGCGAATCCTGGCATCGGCTTGGGTGTCGGGGAGGCATCCTGAGAGGATAGCCGGGTCATGGGCAGATTAACTGCCTGCTGAATCGGATACTTGCTTAATAGTGCAACGCCGAATTGACACGAATGCTGGGGCGCAGGCTGTGGCTGCAATGTTGGAAGCTCATAGATGGGGGCATAGAACATGTGCATCCCCAGCAGGTCAGCAAGTGTCTCCGCCATATTGTCATCGTTGCTGCGGCTTCCCCAATGAACGTCAACTTCCTGCAAACCAACTATGTCTGCGCCTGAATGTCGAATCACATCCGCAATCCGTTCTACATCATACTGATCATCCATCCCGATTCCGGCGTGTATATTGTAGCTCATGACTCGAATGACTTTCATCTGACTTCCATAGCCTCCTCTCCTATGATTCACGATGGTTAACTACCAATTCCACGCCGATTATTCGTTATCCTGCACAAGGTGTGGAGTAGGATAGCGATCCTGCTAGAGGGAACGCGACAACATATATACAGCTTCTTGTACTGAAACAACAGACTCCTGTCCTTCTTCCATATCTTTCAACCGCACTTCGTTCATCGCAGCCTCATCTTCGCCGATTAGAAGGACGAAACGAATCCCTCTAGCAGCAGCCGARGGAAGCAGCTTCCTTAGCTTCCGGCCGCTCGTCTCCATTCGTGCGCGGATACCGGCTTGCCGCAGCGCAACAGCTGCGTTCAAGGCGTTCGACAAGGTGTCACCGATCGGCACAATCAGAACAGGGGCAGGTGTAGCTGGCAATTGTCGCTCCTTCAACACTTCCAAGATCGACTCCATGCCGAACGATAACCCTACGGCGGGATATGGAATATCGTCCCGTCCAATCAATAGTCCGATCATCGTGTCATAACGTCCGCCTCCGCCCAAGCTGGAAGTGAACGTCCCGGAAGTTTCGAATATTTCATACACTGTGCCTGTGTAGAAGGACAAGCCGCGAGATAAGAAGGGGTCGAACTGACAAGTCTCGGTAAGACCTGTCTTGCTAAGAAGTTGCTGCAGCGCCATAACTTCAGCAGCACCTTGGCTCAGTTGAAGGCCGAACTTCTTCACGATCGTTTCGAAAGTCAGATCGGTCATGCGCATCAAGTCCAGCACTTGTGCGGAAGCCGTCTCGCTTATGCCTTTCCTCGTCAGCTCCTCTTGCACACCTGCAGCGCCAATTTTGGCCAGCTTATCTAATGTAAGGATGACGGACAACAGTTCCGCTTGCGGAATTCCCATCTGTTCAAGGAGCTCCCCGAGGAAGCGCCGATTGTTCCAACGCAGGACGATCGGGATCTTCAGATTCCGGAAGCCGTCGACGGCTAATTGCATCAGCTCAACCTCTGCTTCTGGACCAGCTACTCCAACTACATCCACATCGCATTGCAGAAATTCACGCAGCCGACCGCGCTTGACAGGACCGTCGCGGAACACTTTGCCGATTTCATACCGTCTAAACGGCATCTCAAGACCCGGATTCAGGGCGATCACCTTGGAGAATGGAATGGTCAGATCATAGCGAAGTCCCAAGCTTCGCCTGCCTTGATCACTGAGTTGGTACATTTCTTTCAATATTTCATCGCCGCCTGCATACTTGGATGTGAGCAGCTCTAGCTCGTTCAATATGGGAGTCTCTAGCGATTCGAAATCATACAGCACGAACAGCTCCTCCAGCACACGCTGCACATTTCTGCGGAGCTCCTGCTCCTTCCCCCAATAATCGAATGTACCTTTTACGTTCTGCATTTGAATCCTTCCTCTCTTCTCAGTAAAATGAAAAAACGCGCCGGACCTCGTGGTCCTGCGCGTTTCTATATCGCAGGGAGGCCGAACGCGAAATGCGTTAGCCCGCCCTGAATGAATTCAGGAAGTGCTAACGCTCTTTGTGATGATGAAGTTGGCCGAACAAAGTTGTGATAGTAAGGGTGATTGGCATCATTGTTCGTCTCCTTCAATCGTAGTTGGAAACAGTATACATGCAAACCGGGGGAGATGCAACTTATGGATAATATTTCTGATACCTGTATACCGATGTGGTAAAAAGAGGAATAAGTCTGTATATGAAGAAAGGCTTATTATCAGTAAATAAATCTTTTCATTAGGAGGAAAGTGGAATGTTAGAATTTATCACTGAGTTGCCGCCTAATAAAATTATTGGCGGAGTACACTGTGTTCCGGTCTTAGATAATGGAAACTTAGTAATGGTCTGGGATAGGGAAGAAAAAGTATTATCAACTATCGGAGGACGATTAGAAAAAAACGAATCAATTATTGATGGTCTCAACAGAGAAGTTATGGAAGAAGCGGGATTAATTTTGTCAGAGGAAAAAACACTCTTTGCAAGTTGGTATTGGAAGGAGTTCGACGCATATAGGCTATATTATTTAGTTAAGGTGAAGGAATTTGTAGAAATTCCGAACGGTTTTGAAACAACGGGATATGTGATTACGAATTTTCAAACTGCTATCGACATGATAAAGAAAATTGAAGGAAGAGAGGAGCGAATAGAGGTAATCAGAAGAGCAGGAATATTGTCGGGGCAACTTAATGAAGAGGAACAGTAAAAAACATATCATTAATGCAACAAGTTATTCGCTCAACTAAAAGAGACAAAGGACGAGGCTGCCGGTATTAATCAGCAGCCTCATTGATGTTGGGCAAAATATTTGATTAGTACCAAGTCATATTACCTTGTATTATAATAATGGGTGAAAATACCATTATTAGCGGGGGGCTGAACATGAACTATTTCAAGGAAAATCTTTCTTCTACAAGAAAACAATTGATAAGTGAGATTTCACCAATACCAGATGAAATATTCAATCTAAAAGCTGAAGAAAATAAATGGAGTATAGCCCAGATCTGTCAACATTTATTGAAAACGGAAATTCTGTTTGCAAAAGCAATTCGTTTCGGACTCGAACAAACCAAACAAACAAAAACAGTGCGCAAACCGATTGAACGTATATTAGATAGATCGAAGTTATATATTGCACCAAAAATTTCTGAACCAGATCCGGGACCTTTCCATGTTCTTCGGCTAATTGAACAATTAAATGATTCAAGAATAGATTTATTGGGTGTTCTAAATACAATTGAGAACAAGTCCATTTTGGAGGAAATAGCTGTGAAGCATCCAGTGTTCGAAGACTTATCATTAGATCAATGGGTTGAGTTGCTTTACTTACATGAACAACGACATATTCAACAAATAAAAGATCAAAAGGCAATAATCCGTTAAACTAGACGGGTACGATACCTGAACAAACATTTGGAACGAGGCTGCCGCCTTGTTACACTCTAACGGGACGCTTTAGTTCAAGCAGCAGCAGGCCACCAACCTCGATCGGTGTCCTGCTACGTTAAAGGGCAGTTTAATAC